>JAWLBB010000005.1 GCA_041395105.1 Opitutaceae bacterium
GGTCAACCGTTTGGCGAGCAGCCGGATGGCGTCGCCCACCTGAATGCCGCAGGCCAGCAGATCGGAGAGCGACCGGAAGAAAGGCAGCATCTGTTTGCGGGAAAAGCCCGCCCTGGCCGACCGGGTCGCCCCGTTCTTGCCGAAGAGACGGCCGAGCCCGCTCCTGCCCTCCGAAGGGCTCTGCACCTTCTCCGCCCGTTCGGTCAGGCTGACCGGCCGAAGCTTCAGGCCGCCCAGTTGCTGAACCGCCCGTTTGCGGTCGGGCGCCTCCAGGCGCCCCTTGACCACCTGACCGTTGGCATTGCGCGCGGTATAAGCGAAGGTGGCCATCGGTCAGAAGTTGCGGCACGGACCAAGGTCCGGCCCTGCAGGGTGCCGCCCGGAATCATCCTGTAGGAGAGGGTTTATCCCTCGATTCCACGACGATTCGAGGCATGGAGCCTCTCCTATCGATGGCATGAATCCGGATTCCCAGCTTGAAGGCTGTAGCCACTTCGCTGTGTCGAAGTGCCTGAGCAACCGACGGGAACGCCGACGCAGCGGCGTTGCTACAAGGCTGTTCAGATCGAGTCCGGATTCGAGGCGTAAAGCCTCTCCTACAGGCGATGCGGCGACGCCCATCATCCCCCCTCCTTCATCGAGATGATGCGGATGACTTCATCCGGCGAGGTCAGGCCGGCCTTGATCTGCATCCAGCCGGATTGCTCGAGGGTGCGCATGCCGGCCTGAAGGCCGAGCTTGCGGATGGCCCGGGCGGATTCCCGCCGGACGATCAGATCGTGAAAACGCTCATCGAGCCGCAGGATCTCAAACAGACCGACCCGGCCCCGATACCCGAGATTGCGACAGGCCTCGCATCCGACGGCATGCGGCAGGTGGGTGACCGTGTCCGCCTCGGCCGGATCGATCTCCAGCACCCGGAGGGTTTCGCGGAGAGAGACCGGATCGACCGGACGCATCTCCTTGCAGGAAGGGCAGAGCCGGCGGACCAGACGCTGGGCCAGGACCATCTCCACGCTGGACGCAATCAGGAACGGCTCGATCCCCATGTCGATCAGGCGGGTGACCGCCCCGGGCGCGTCGTTGGTGTGGATGGTAGAGAAAACCAGGTGACCGGTCAGCGAGGCGCGAATGGCAATGTCCGCAGTGTCCCGGTCGCGGATTTCCCCGACCATGATGACGTTGGGATCCTGACGGAGGATGTGGCGGAGCGCTTCCCCGAAACCGAAGCCGATCTCTTCCCGGACCTGCATCTGGATGACGCCGGGGACTTCATACTCGATCGGGTCCTCGATCGTGATGATCCGCAGGTCGATCGAATTGATCTGCCGGATGAAGGCGTTGAGCGAAGTCGACTTGCCCGATCCGGTCGGGCCGGTCACCAGGATGATGCCGTGCGGCACGGTCAGGGCCCCGTCGATCATCTTGCGATCCGAAGCGGGGAAACCGAGTTGCTCGAGGGTGAGCGGCTCGCTCTTCTTGTTAAGCAGGCGCAGGCTGACGCTCTCCCCATACATGGTGGGCATGGTGGAGAGGCGGATGTCGAGGGTATTGCCCCCCAGCCGGTAGTTGATGCGGCCATCCTGGGGCAGGCGGCGCTCGGAGATATTGAGCTTCGCCATGATCTTCAGGCGCGAAGTGATGGCGTCCTGAAACCGGCGGAGGTTCTCCGGCACCGGCACGGTGACAAGCAACCCGTCGATCCGGTAGCGGATGCGAAGCGACTCTTCCTGGGGCTCGAAATGAATGTCCGTCGCCCCGTCCTCGATCGCCTGGGAGATGACCTGGTTGACAAAGCGGATGACGGCGGCCGTCTCGTCCTCCTCCTCGTCGGCCGCCGCGGCCTCGTCGCCCAGCTCTTCGAGCGATTCTTCCAGGCTCTCCGCGCCGACGCCGAGATTGGCTGTAATGAACTTCCCGATACGATCGGCCGGCGCCAGCCACCATTCCGGTTCCCGGCCGCAGGCCGCGAAGACCCACTCACTCATGGTCGGGTCGGGCGGCCAGCCGGTGGCCAGCCGCAGGGGGGCCTCCGGGTTGTCGGCGGACTCCCCGCCGGTTGCCGGCGCTGCGTCCGTTTCGAAGCGCACCGGCACGCAATGGAATTCGTTGATCAGGCGGATGGGCAGGCCTTCAAGCCGTGCCAGGTCGAAGTGCTCGTGGGAGGCGATGGGCAGGCCGCTCTCCTCCGCCAGCCGGGCCGTGACCTGGTCGAGAGGCAGTTCAAGGAAACCGGCGAGAGCCTCGGCCCGCTGAGCCCTCGAAAGGGCCGCCAGGGCGGCCCGCTGCTCGTCGGTGAGCCGCGAGAGGGTCGGCAGGATTTCCGGTTCGGCAAAGAGAGTCATTGAAGTGAATGGGGGGACGGACTCCGATCGTCTCACTGCTTGGGCTGGCCGGCGGCCTGTTCGGCCATCTCACGGCGCATGGCCCGGCGGCGGCGGATCTCCTCCGCCACTTTCTGCATACGTGCCCGGACTTCGTCGTCCGAAAGATTGTTGATGGCGGCCGGGGGCGCCCCGGTGTTGACCGCGGTCCCGGTCGTCATGTTCGGGGCTCCCGCTGCGGCAGTGACTGCCGGCCCCCCGCCAACGGAGGGTTGCACACTGGGGGGCGGCACAGTCAGGGCGATGATCTTTGCTTCCTTGAGCTTCAGACGCTTGGAGAATCCACCGCTACGGACAAGCACGCTGCCTTCCGACTTGTTGTAATCGGAGACGGAAACGCCCTGAATCGTCTCGTTCAGCTTGATCCAGAAGCCCTTCGAAGTGGAGGTGTCGTAAAGGCTGAAGTGCTGAACCCCGGCCAGGACACTGACGCTCCTGAGCTCGAGCTTGTCCAGCGGACTGGCCTGAGGGGGGGGCGGCGGGGCGGCGGGCTCCTGCTGGTAATCCGCCGGCAGGAAAGGCGAATCCTCCTGCAGGTCCTGGCCGGAGGCCGAGGCGACGGCGGCCAGAGCCACCACCCACCCGGGAAAACCACCGAACAACCTCCAACAGATCGCCTTCATGACCGGATGATAAACCAGAATTACTTTTTGTGAAAGTGCGATGTGGGTTTGGTGGAATCCTTCGAGGACTCATTCTCTTCGTTGGATTCCTCCGGCTCGTTCTCCATAAACGCTCGAACCGACTCTGCGTCTTTTGTCTGGTTCAAACGCTTTGTAGCGTCGACAAAAGCATCGTCCGTGTTGCGAATGACCACTGGACGGATAAAAACGACCAGTTCCTGGTCGATGTCCTTATCCGTATAGCGAGTAAATAGCGGAGCAATTCCCGGCACATAACCAAAGGGAAACATGCGAGACTTGTTGCGCTCAATTGTCTGACCACGCAGACCGCCAAGAACGATCATCTCGGAGCTTCGCACGCTGACAAATGAGGTCGCCTGGCGGCGGCCGATTACGGGCTGCTCGTTGCTGTCGATCGTGACATTCCCAATGATGTCATCGACGGTCTGGTCAATCTCCATCTGAATGACATCGTTCGGACCAATCAGTGGCTTAACCTTGAGGGTTATACCGATGTCCTGAAACTGAAAGGTTGAACGGGTCGAATCGCCGATATTCAAGCTAGTCTGGCTTGAGGTAATGATCGGTCTGGATTCGGCCACGATAATGGTCGCCTCCTTGTTGTGCGTCGTGACAATGGTGGGCGCCGAGAGCAGCTTGATATTGTTGTTCTGTTTCGCTGCTTTGAAGACAGTATCGAGGATATAGTCGTCTCCTGTGGCACCCTCTCCGGTGATCAGGTCGCCGGCAATCTTGATTGTCGGCACATCCACGCCAAACGAAGTCACCCGCCCCAAAGCCGTGTCATAGGTCAGGTTGAACTGATCGATCCCGCGATCATTGTTCTCCTCCAGGCGGACTTGTGCGATTATTACTTCAATCCGAACCTGAGCCAGCACGATGTCGATCTGCTTGATAATCGCCACAATTAGGTCGAGGTCGTTGTTCGTTCCTGAAACAATGAGCGCGTTGCTGCGCTCGTCAGCCACTATCGTCATAAATTCGCTGAACTGACTTTCGCGACCTTCCAAAGTTGTGGCCACCGCATCAAGCACAGCGGCTCGGGCCGAAGCATTCTGAGTCCCAGGCTGCCGACCACCCGCAGTAGAGTCACCCGAACCAAAAGTCGGGCGGCTGGGAGTCGCCCGTTCTTGCCCGGTATTCGTACTCACATCGAGGCCCTGCTGCTTGGTTTCGCCGGAAACAAGCTGACTGAGCAGCGAACCCACCTCGGTCGCGTCCGCGTGCTGGAGAGGGATGACTTCGATACGGGTCGGGGGATCGGCTGCGATGTCGAGTTTTTCGATGATATTGTCGAAAAAGGGCAGGTTAGAGGGATCGGTGATGACGATCAGCTGATTGGTCCGGTCGTCCCAGTTGATCGAGGTATTGCCGCCGAGGACCACCTCAATGGGAACGCTGCCTTCACCGGTTGGCGCGGGAACCGGGGGTCCGACCGGCTGGACTGCCGCCTGGGGATCCTGCCCCCGGTTGGGCGTGGTCTTCTGGGTGCCGAACCCGCTGCGGGCCGATTCGATGAGCGAATTGATCTGCCCGCCGACCTCGCTGGCCGTGGCGTATTGAAGGGTGTAGAACTTGGTTTCAATGTTCAACCGGGACGGGCGGTCGACTTCGCTGACCACATACTCGAGCCGCTGCAGGTTGCTGATCGTGTCGGTCACGATGACGGCGTTGGAATTCTGGAACGGAATGATCGTCCCGAAACCCGGACTGAGGAACGGCTGGATCTGGGTCTGGAAAGTGGCCGAGTCCAGGTAGGTCAGGCGGAAGAGTTTGCTGACGACCTTGCCGCTCGGTGGGTCTCCGATCAAGGAACGGACCACCAGTTCGGGCGCTTCGGTCCGGATGGTTGAGATGGGCACCACCTTGATGAACTTGTCCCCGAGGGGGGCGACGCCGATTCCGTTGATGCTGAGCAGACTCTCGATCGCAAGGATGGCCTCCTCGCGGGTCAGGGGCTGCAGGCTGTTGAAGGTGAAGGTGGGCGAAGGCAGGGCCTGGGGGCGGATGACCGAGCGGCCGGTCAGCTGCTCGAGGAGGTAAAGCACCTGGGCGAGGGTCTCATCGCGCAGGGAGAACTCGATCACATCATTGGGGTCGCCGGCCGGCTCGATCCCCACCGGGGTGGTGGCATCCTGGGCGGTGGCCACGGTCGCGAGGAGGAGTCCCGAGGCCAGGAACCACCAGCGGATTCTGCGGATTATTGAGGACATGGTCAAAAAAGAATACGGTTAAGTCGGATCACCGATTGAATTCGATCGCCACCAGGCGGAGGCGGGCATCAATCAGCGCGGGATTGCGGCGATCGGGAATGAGGGTCAGTTGTTCGAGACCGACGTAGGGAAATTGTTCCTTGATCTCCCGGGTAAACTCGATCAACGGCGCCAGATTGGCCTTTTCGATCGATACGGTGACCGTGTGTTCGGAGATGGTGTTCCGGGCCTTGGTCTGGGGCGGGTCCACCCGGAACCCGAATTGGTACTTGCGCAGCATGGTGTCGATCTGCCCGGCGAATTCGTTGCGGGTGGGCAGCTTGGCTTCGTTCAGGCGGGAGAGCGAAGCCTGGTAATTGCTGTCGATCGTCTTCCGGTCCTTCAACCATGCATCCTGCACTTCCTTGTTGGCAAAGAGGGTCCGGCTCTCCTCCCTGACCGCCTTGACCCGGCCGGAGAAACTGGAAAACCAGATGGCCGCCATCACGAGGAGGAAAAGAACGGCGAGCACCTTCTCCCGACGGGAGCGGGCCATGAAGGCCGGACGAAGACTGAAGTTTTTCAGGAATTCCTTCATCGGGATGCGGTCTTGACCCCTCCCGCGGCGTTTTCAAAGGCCCCCGGACGGAAAGTCACCACCAGGGTGAAGGTGGTCCCGTCATCGCGGGGCTTCAGGTTGCGGACTTCGACTTCGAGCACCTCGGGGGTGGCCCGCAAGGCGGCTTCGTACTGGTTGACGTCGGCCACATTCTTGGTCGCCGCGTCGATGATCAGGCTGCTCAACCCTTCGGTCGCCGCCCGCGTGAAATAAACCGTCCGGGGACGAGCCGTATTGATGGCCCTGAGCATCTCGAAGGGAATGAGGTTGCTGCGATCAAACTCGGCCAGTCGTTCGACGATCTTCTGACGCTCCTCGATCCGTTCCACCTCACCCTGGCGCCGGGTCGTCAGGTTCGCGATGATGCCCAGCGAAATCTTTCCACCGACGAGCAGGAACTCCCCGGCGAGCAGGATGACCAACAGAACGGCCACCCCAAGCACGCCGCGCCACATGAAGGTGTCGATCCGGACCGCCTGCTTGCGGCCGGCAAGGAACTCCGGATCGCGGATGTCCATCGCCCAGAGATCGCTGAAGGACACGGTCTCGACGTAATCCGGCCGGGGTGGAGGCGAGTCCGACAACACGGAGGCCTTCACATCGTCCGACTCCACTTCCGTCTCGATTCCCGACACCGGCTCGCCCGAGGCTTCAGACTGCGCTTGAGTTTCGGTCGGTGTCGTCTGCGCAAATTCGAACGGCACTGAGTCAGGCCGATCTTCCGGCTCAGACTCGGGAATTTCTACTCGCTCGTTTGTCTGGTGTAGCCGCCCCAGTCTCTTGGGGCGTTCCGACGTGGATTCGCGGCAAGAGACTGCCGCGTCAACATCTCCTGATCCGTGATGAACGCCCCCTGACTCAGTGCCATTCTGCGCTGAAGCCATTTGAAAGGTCAGACCAGAGGTATTCTCCTGGACAACCCAGCGCCCTGAAAAACAGACCTGATGATCGAACAGGAGGCCGCGGCGACCGGCCGCTTCCCTCAACGCCTCACGCCGTGCCGTCCGGGCGGCCGGATCGGCGGTATCCGGAAGGGGCCGCGAGAGGACCGCTTCAGGAAGCGACTCTCCGGCCCGGAAAGCCAGGACCGAGGTGTCGTCCGCCGTTTCCAGAAAGACCGTCGTATCCTGATCGTGGGAACGGCGCAGGAGTGGAAGAAAATCAGGAAGGACAAAGGACTGTCCCGGCCAGTCACGGGTGACCTCGGCCGGAAAACGTCTCCGGTAGGCGGCGTAGACAAAGACTGCCCCCCCACCCTCGGCGGCCACATACCCGTAGAAGAGCTGGTCGGTCGGAAAAGGGGAAAGACCCTCGAGACTCAACTCAACAAACCCGTCCAGTTCAGATACTTGGACCTCCCCAGGCAAGGTCAGGCGCCGCGTAAAAAACACCGAGCCGGGCGCAAAGGACACCGCAGGCGGCGTCGCCTTGAGCAACCGGGCGAGATTGGTGGGAATGGACGGCATCAGGTCTTGGGCGTTTCCTCTTCTTCCTCCAGAGGTACATGCGCCATTTCGTTGTGAGATACGTCTTCGGTCAGCTCAAGAAAAACAAAAGGATACTCGATGGCGGTCGTCGAGGCGGTTGAGCGGCTCACCTGACTCAAGGGCGCTGACGAAGCCGCTTGGCCAGTTCCCGTCTGAACCGACGGAATTCCACTCCCGTCAAGTGAGAGAACCGCTTTCAGTTCAAAAACCGAGTCGCCTTCCTTGACCTGGATGAGGATCGAGAGGACCGAGATATCCACTCCCAGGGTCAGACCGGCCGGCATCTCCACGATCACCTCGAGCAGCTCATCCGTGCTGGCGAAGTAGCGGTCGTCACTGGTACCGGGCTTGCGATCCGCGCCCGCCAGGTAATCCGCGATCGCTTCCAGTTGGGCGTCTCCGACACTGGCGGCGGCCCGCAGGGTCATGGCACTCGCCGCATTGGCGTTGAGCCTACTCCCCCCATAGGGCGAGACCATTTGAGCAAACGCATCAAAAAGCGCATTGGGCCGGCCATCCTCATCGAAGAAGTAGAGGTCGAAACCCTCGATCACCGCGAGTTCGTCAAGGTTGCGGATCGGGCGGTTGGCCGCCCGGTGCGGGATCTCACGGAAGCTGTATTCGTCGGATTCCGCCCCTTCGATCCGGGTATCGTCATCTTCGTCGATCCAATCGAGCAGGCTGTTGGTCAACAGAAGACTGTCCTCCGGGGTGATGCCCATCTCGTCAAAGAGCAGGTAAAGGGTGCCTTCATCGAGGCTGTTCAGGGGAAGCTTGGCCGATTCATCCTCGAAGGAGACCGTGACCTGCAGACCTTTACCGATCTCCACCCCGGCAAAGCCGATCGGGTCGCCCCATCCCTGGGCCGGTGACTGCAGGCCGCCTTCGATCTCCCTGAAGTCGGCCAGGACCGCCAGGGTCGTCTCAAGAGCGCCGTAGGCTGCGTGCCGAAGCCGGTCGCGCTCCACATAATAGCCCTCCCCGGCAATTTCCGACAGACCGCGCTCAATGAACTGGGTCAGCACATAACCCATGACCACGACCATGACCAGGATGAGCAGGAGGATCGACCCCCGACGGGAGTTCCCAGCGGTCGGAAAGGCACTCCTCAGGCCCCTTCCACCTGGTGCAGGAGAGGCTTCACGCCTCGATCCGACTTGTGTAAGAGAGGCTTTATGCCTCGATCCGACTTGGGTAGGAGAGGCTTTATGCCTCGATCCGACTCGTGTAGGAGAGGCTTCACGCCTCGATCCGACTCGTGTAGGAGAGGCTTCACGCCTCGATCCGACTTGGGTAGGAGAGGCTTTATGCCTCGATTCAGCGGTTGATCGAGGCGTAAAGCCTCTCCTACAGGTTCGCCAATGGCGGAGCACGCTGTCCCTGACATCATCCAATACCGTAAACGAAGTCATTCGCAGGCGCATCTCAATAAAGCGGTACACTCGCGGTGGCGCGGGGGAGGATCAGGTTCACCGTCCGTGTCTCCTCCTCGTAGGTGAAGGTGATCCGCAGGCGGCTCGGGACCATCGGTTTCCCGTCGGAATCCGTTTCCGGATCCGGCGACTGTTCCCAGACCGGCGGATCCGATTCTTCGTCATAATAGTAGTATTCGATTTCCCGGGCAAAGGGTGAAATCCGGGTTCGCCGCGGAGACACGTCCCCATAATCCGTCTCAAGCCGCGATTTCCAGACCAGGAACAGACCGTCGCGGTCCAGGAGAAGGGAACAGACCACGTTCGGAAGGGCCTCCCCCGGCCAGACGAGAACCCCCGGGCTTTCCTGCACTTCAAAAGTCAGCAATTCCTCTCCGTTGAACTCATTCCCGGCCGGCTCCTCCCACCAGATGGCGCCGGTCCCGCCGGAGGCACTGGAATTGGCCGCCGCATCCCGGAGCAAACCATCAAGAAACCGGCTGACGCCACGGACGTGGCGGTCGAAAAGGCGTTCGTCCGTCCCCCTTCCCCAAAGCTCACCCATCGAAAAGACAAAGGTTGATGCCGCCACCATCAACATGGCCCCGATCGTGATGGCCATGAGAACCTCCAGCAGGGTGAAACCTGCTGGGGCCCGGCGTGCCCGATTGCGAGTCGCTGGAGAATCCGTAGGAGAGGCTTTACGCCTCGATCCACCGTCGTATCGAGGCGTAAAGCCTCTCCTACAGGTATGGATCATAGGCCCTGGATCAATGCCTCCGAGGATCCCAAAATCCGGAAATAAGCCGCTGGACCGTCGACGGGTGGGAAACTCGCTCATAGCGGCCGGTTCAGTTTGAGCTCGGCGATGCGCTCCTTCGACTCCGCCCGCAATTCCTCCCGATCGACCGGCTCCGACCAGCCGGGTCGGAGAACGATCAAACGCTCGTTGAGGGTCTTGCCCTCCGTTTCCCGGGTGCCCTCAATCGTGATCGAGACACGGACAACGAAGAGGTCGGCAATCGCCGTTGGCTCCAGCTCCGCTTCCCAATAGGCCAGCCCCAGCTCGCCGGTCGGCAGTTCGCCGCCCTCTTCGAGCGTCTCCAGATCCGGAGCAGTCAGGACAGCCGATCGGACAAACGCCATCTCCTGCTCAAGGACGCGATCGACCCGAACCGACTCGAGACCGACGATCACGTTGATATAGGCCGACGCCAAGACCACGACCGAGACCGAGAAGAGGGCGAGTGCCAGCAGGACCTCGATCAGAGTGAAGCCGGAACGCCGGAAGGTCGCCCCCGGCGGCCTCGCAAAGCCGGCTCCGTCATCGACCGACCCGGACCGCGCCACCCTGTTCCTGCCGGTTTCAGCGCTCATCGTCGGCGGAGAGAAGCTCGGCTCCGGACCAGGGATCAATCTCGATCGACCGCAGGTCGTCCCCGGCCTTGATCTCGAGGACAAAGGGCATGCAGGTGCCGTCCGGGTAATAGCGGACAAGCGGAATTTCCCGCTGCGTCACGAGTTTCCCGGCTACCAGGCGGTAGCTGTCGTCCGAAAGACTCTGCTTGAAGAGGACCTCCGCCTCAAGGTCCTCTTTCCAGCTGGAAGTATCGACCTCATAACGTTTCGCGCCTGCGCCCGTTCCGACGGTGTAGGCCACCGCCTCGGGGTCGTAACGCAGATCCTGGGGCCGGCGCTCAAAAAGGGCACGGTTGCGGGCTTCGCTCGATGCCTGCCAGAAGGCCTGTTCGAGGGAATCCGCCTCATTCTGCCGAATCAGGGTGTCGAAATTGATGACAAAGACCGAGGCCATCACCCCGATCAGGGCGACCACCAGAAGAATTTCCACAAGAGAAAATCCCCAACGCCGGCCATCGGGGCCGGTCCGTTCATCACCAGTTGCCAATATCGTCGGCAGATTCCTGTTTGTCCGGCCCGAGAGAAAAGAGGTCATAACCATCCGGGTTCCGTGTTCCCGGATATCGGTATTGGTAGGGAGAACCCCAGGGGTCGGTCGGAAGCGCCCCGCCCTTGGTCTCGATGTAAGGACCCTTCCAGCGGCCGCTCGCGCCATCCGGCGCAGTGATCAGGGCCTGCAGCCCCTGGCTCGTGGTCGGATAGGACCCGGTGTGGATGCGATAACTGGTCAGGGGCGCCTTCATCGCATCGTTGACGAAGATTTCCGCAATCGACTCCTGGCCACCGCCGAAGATCTTGCCGACATTGGTGATGGCCACGCCCGCCAGGAGCGCGATCAGCGCAATGACGATGAGGATTTCAAAAAGCGTGAAGGCGGCTCGGCGGGAGGGTTTCCGGGATTCAACCATGATGAGACGAGGATACGGGGTTCGCCTCCGACGGTCAAGCGAGGCGAGACGACGTATTTAGGACGTCATTCCGGCCCAAAAGTTTCGTGATTGCCACGGAAAGAGCGGCCCGGAGGATGTTTTCATGAGTGAATCGCCCCCTCCTGTCGCCTCCAGGCTGTCGGTCGTCGAGGCCCGCGTTCTCGCCGTCCTCATCGAAAAGGAACAGACCACCCCGGACAATTACCCGCTCTCGCTCAACGCCACGGTCAACGCCTGCAACCAGAAGTCGAACCGCGATCCGGTCATGGCTCTGAATGAACTCGAGGTGGAACATGCCCTCGACAGCCTGCGGCGCCGGAAACTCGTCGTCATCTTTTCCGGAGCCGAATCCCGCGTCCCCAAATTCAAGCATTCCTTCGACCAGGTCTTTCCCGTGGGTCTGGCCGAAAGGGTCGTTCTCTGCGAACTCATCCTCCGGGGTCCCCAGACACCCGGAGAACTGCGCGGCCACTGCGAACGCATGCATGCCTTTGCCGACACGGCCGCCGTCACCGCGGTCCTGACCCAGTTGATGGAGGGACCCGGGGATCCGCTCGTCACTCGTCTCGAACGGCAGCCCGGTCAGAAAGAACAACGCTATCTCCAATTGATCTCGGAGACACCCGAAGGATCGAACGCCGAGGCTCTGGTGACCCAGCCCCTGACCGTAACCCTGACGCTGCCCCCGGAAGTCGAGGAACGGCTCCGCTCGCTTGAGGAGACCTGCGCCGAATTGCGCGCCGAAGTGGCCCGGCTCAAGGAACTGATTCTGGGTTTATGACCCGGGAATGAAAAGGCGGGAACCCTTCAGGTCCGCCTGATCATATGCCTCCATTCCTGACTCTTGAGTCTTCATCCACATCACGGCCCGCCTGCCTGAGCAGACCTACTCATGGCCTCGGTTGGTACTACTGCGCAAAATCAAGTAAAACCCATCGTTAGCACGGCCGAAGTCACTCCGTTGGGTTAAGTATTCGGACCACGTTCCGTTTACACTGCTCACACAGGATGTGGACACTATGAAAACAGTGGTAGTCATTGAGGACCAAACGGCAATTCGGGAAATGCTCGCGGAGTTCATCCGTATGAGCCCGGGTTACGAAATACTAGATATGTTCGGCGATGGTCAGGTAGGCCTGGATCGCTGCCTGGAACTGAAGCCGGATATCGTCGTCCTCGACGTCGGTCTGCCCGGGCTGAACGGGATCGAGGTGCTGCGACAGCTCACCGCAAAACTCCCTTCGGTCAAGGTGCTGGTCTTCTCCGGCAAGGGAAGCCCGTCGAACATCCGCGAACTCCTGTCGGCCGGAGCCCAGAGCTACGTCGACAAGATGGACGGTTTCCAGGAATTCCGGAAGGGCCTGGAGATCATCACGGCCGGCGGAACTTTCATCGGCCCGAAAATGGCCAGCGCGATGCGGACTCTGATCCGCAATCCCGACGCCGGCCGGACCGGAGGAACCCTCTCCAACCGGGAAAGACAGATTCTCCAATTGGTGGCCGAAAGCTTTTCCACCCGCGAAATTGCCTCCCGCCTCGGACTCAGCATCCGGACGGTCGACAACCACCGGACCAACATCATGCGGAAGCTCAATCTGCACAACGTCGCCGCCCTGACACGTTACGCCATCAAGCACGAGTTGGTCGAATCATTCGCCTGATCCGCCACGAGGCCGGTTCTCTCCCGTTTCCGCCCCCATGGCCTTCCCCACCCCCGCCCAGTCCGATCTTCGGGTCAACGGTTCCAGCAAGCGGGCGCCGAAGATCGCCGCGGAGACCTCCCCGGCCCCGACCGCCACCGAGCACGAGGCACTGCTTCAACTGACCCAGGCCCTTTTCTGTTCGGTCACTTTCTCCGGCTGTATCCGGTCGGTCAGCCAGACCTGGTGCGACAAACTCGGGGTCGGACACGACGAAGCGATCGGGGAACATTTCCTCAGCTTTGTTCACGAAGACGACGCCGAATTCTGCCAGGAGGAATTCCAGAGGCTTCTGACCGGAAACCCACCCCGCGACAATGCCGTCCGTCTGAATTGCCGCGACGGGTCGGTGCGCTGGATGAACCTGAAGGCCGGCGTCAACCGGGAACATGAAGTCATCCATATCCTGGCGACGGATATCACCGTCGATCGCTGCTCAAAACACGCCCTTCCCGATCCCACTCTGATCCTCGACCAGGTCGGCCAGGGTGTCGTCGTGGTCGACGCCGGGCAACCCGGCATGCCCATCGCCTACGCGAACCTCGGTTTCGAACGACTCACCGGCTACCTCCGCAATGAGGCCAAGGGGAAACCCTTCCACTTTCTGACCGGTCCGCGGTCCGATCCCGCCACGCTGGAAACCATCCAGAACGCCATGAGCCGGGGTGAGTCCCTGACCGAGGAGATTCTCCACTACCGAAAGGACGGATCGGAGTTCTGGGACCAGCTCATCCTCTCGCCGGTCATCGACAACCGCGGTCGGATCACCCACTTCATCGCCGTCCTCGAAGACTTCACTGGACGCAGACTCGTCACCGAGGCTCTTCGGGAGAACAATCAGAGCCTGAACGACGCCCTTCGCGATCTGAAGAAGACCAAGGAAGTCGTCATCCAGCGGGAACGCCTCCACGCCCTCGGCCAGATGGCCAGTGGCATCGCCCACGACTTCAACAACCTGCTTGCTCCCATCGTCGGATTCTCCGAGCTCCTCATCACCATGCCGGAATACCTGCGGGATGAGGACCGCGCCCGTGGCTACCTCGAGAAGATTCGCAAGTCCGCCCAGGAAGGTGCGGCCGTGGTGAGTCGGATGAGGGAATTCTACCGGAAACGCGATGACGAGGAAGACCTCGTCCCGGTCGACATGGCCGAAGTGGCCCGGGAGGCCATCAACCTGACCGCCCATCACTGGCGCAACCAGGCCGAGGCCAGGGGCCTCCGGATCAAGGTCGACTCCCGCATCGATGCGGTCTCCCGCGTGCTGGGCAGCGGTTCCGATCTGCGCCAGGCGATCACCAATCTCATTCTCAACAGTGTCGACGCGATGCCGTCCGACGGCCGGATCACCGTGGTCTGCCGCGAGCGCGATGACTGGGTGACCCTGGAAGTGGAGGACACCGGCTCGGGGATGGACGAAGAGACCCGACGCCAATGCCTCGAGCCTTTCTTCACCACCAAGGGACAGGCCGGCACCGGTCTCGGTCTCGCCATCGTCTTCGGCATCGTCCAGCGCCATCGGGGAAGAATGGAGGTTGACTCGGCTCCCGGACGGGGAACCCGCATCTCCCTCGAGCTCCCGGTCTGCCGCCAGCTGCATATCCAATCCAAGGATACCCAGAACCAAGCCAAGGCCGACGCCATGGACATTCTGCTCATCGACGACGAAAGCCTCCTGCTCGAAGCCGTCTCCGAACACCTCATGAACATGGGCCACCGCGCCTCCTGCCATGTCGACCCGAGCAAGGCGCTCGAATGCCTCTACAAGGAGGACTTCGATCTTGTCATCACCGACCGGGCCATGCCCGGCATGACCGGCGACCAGCTCGCCAGGGCGGTCAAGGAATTCCGGCCGGACCTGCCCGTCGTCCTGCTGACCGGCTTCGGGGACATCATCCTCCAGACCGGCGAGCAGCCCGAAAACATCGATCTCGTCCTGAGCAAGCCCGTATCCGTAAATACAATACGAAACACCCTCGCCCGCTTTGCCCGGGATCAATCCCCCTCGATGACCACCCCGTCCTTGCGGTAGGCGTTCAGTTTGTTGCGCAGGGTGCGGATGCTGACTCCGAGCATATTCGCCGCCTGGGTCCGGTTGCCCCCGGTCTGACCAAGCACGTTGAGGATATGCCGCTTCTCGATTTCCTCGAGCGGCAGGATCGGCTCCGTTTCATTCACCACCGGGGCCGGGGGAAAACCGCTGAAGACCTCCGGAACAACCGATTGCGGCGGCGGCGCGGCCGTCATCCTCTCCGCCGGCGCAGCCTGAACCGGCGCAGGCGCGGCGGCCAGCCCTCCCCTCCCCGCGGGAACAAGCGCGCCGAGGGCTGAAAGATCCAGCAAACGGCCGGGTTCGGTCAGGATGACAGCCCGCTCGATCGTGTTCTGGAGTTCACGCACATTGCCCGGCCAATCATGGGCCTGCAGCGCCTTGAGGGCCTGCTCGTGGATGCCCTTGACCCGGATGCCGTGCCGCCGGGAACAGCGCTCCAGAAAAGTGCCCGCCAGGCTGGCGATGTCTTCCCGGCGATCGCGGAGCGGTGGCACGACAATGGGAAACACATTGAGTCGGTAATAGAGATCCTCGCGGAATTCACCCCGGTCGACGCAACTGCGCAGTTCCCGATTGGTCGTCGCCAGAACCCGGACATCCACCTTGATTGTCTTGTTGCCCCCCACCCGTTCGAATTCCCTCTCCTGGAGCACGCGCAGGAGCTTGGCCTGGACCTTGAGGGAGATCTCACTGATTTCGTCGAGCAGGATGGTCCCGTGGTTGGCCAGCTCAAAGCGCCCCTCCCGCCGCTGGAGCGCGCCGGTAAAGGATCCCTTCTCATGCCCGAAGAATTCACTCTCGATCAGCGATTCGCTGATCGCGGCGCAATTGACCCGGATGAAGGGCTGACGCGAGCGGGTGCCCGCCCGGAAAATCTCATTGGCGACCAACTCCTTGCCCGTTCCGTTTTCTCCCGAAATCAGGACGGTGGCCTCGGTCGGCGCCACGCGCCGGATCATCCGTCGAAGCAATTCCATGCCGGGCCCGTCACCGATCAGTTCGGTCGCATTGACGCTTTCCTGATTGAGAAACTGGTTGACCTTGACCAACTGGCTGAAGGATTCCGCCTTCTTCAGAATGACGTCGATCTGGTTGATGGAGAAAGGCTTGATCACGTAGTCAAACGCCCCCGCCCGCATGCAGTTGACGGCTGACTCGATCGTCCCGTGGCCCGTGATCATGACGACCAGGGGGCTGGCCGGGGAGGCCGCCAGGCGCTCCAGCAACTCGGTGCCGTCACCGTCGGGCAGGCGGACGTCGAGAAAGACGAGATCGAAGTCGTCCTTCTCCAATTGGCGGGTCGCTTCAGCCAGGGTGGCCACCCCGACCACGCTGTAGCGCCGGCGCCTGAGTTGCTCTTCGAGTGCCTTGCGGATGACCATCTCGTCGTCCAGCACCAGAATTCGTTCCAACGCCATAGGGGATTATTCGGACATTATCGGGTTTTCGCTTCCAGGGTGACTGGCCGGAATCAAGCAGAAGGGAACGGCCCGCCAAAAAGGTCAAGCTACGGACCGACCGACCGCATTCCAAGAAAAACCTGAAGGGCCGGATTCCAGCGTCGGGTGATGGGCCGACGGCACCGCTTCGTCCCAAGGGGTCTTCAGGCCTGACCGGCCAGGGTGCCCACCCCAGCGGGGACCGCCCTGCCATAGGTCCGGTGCAGTCGGCTGCACCGGGAATGCGTCCGGCCGAGGTCGGCCAGTGATTCGGAAACCGATTTCATGGCCAGCTCGAGAACCTCGAGGTTGGCCTTCTCGGTGGTCTGCAGAGCCCGGAGGCGCCCGTCGACACGCCTGGATTCCGACTCCGGGAAGTCCGCCTCTCGACGCATCGGCGCCAGCTTTGCCGCCAACGGGCGCTTGCGCGCCTGGAGTCGTGTAAGGTAGGCCAGATTGTTTTCCTTCAAGGCAAAGGTCTCGAGGCGGGTCAACTCCTCATAGGCCTGCAGCAGACGGTAGAACTGAAGTGCCCGGTCCATCTTTCAGGCCGTTCCGGAGAAATGGGTCAACTCGGACCGGTCCACGGTCTGCTTCTCCAGCATCTCCTGCCAGGAATCGCGGATCTCCCCCAGCAGGCGGCCGACGGTCCGAATCGGTTCCACTTCCTTGCGCAGATTCGCCTCCATGATCTGGGTGTTCATGAAGTCGTAGAGCGCATACATGTTGCCGGCGAAGTCGCCGCCCTGCCTCAGATCGAGGCAGCGCTGCAGTTCCGTGACGATATTCTGGACGCGGATCAGGTTGTTGTTGATCGCTTCGTTCCTCGCCCGGAGATCCTCCATCTCAAAACCCGCCTCGGCCGCGTTGAGAAACCGGAGTGCTCCATCGAAGAGCATCAGGATGAGGCGGCCGGGCCCGGCGGTTTCCACCGCCAGGGTCCGGTATGACTGGGAACTGTTGGATCTGATCATGCTTCCTCCCGGGAACTCCCGCCCGGTCGGTCACTGCGTCATCCGGTCTTTCGTCCGGATCGGGTTGGGGTGGCTAGGATTCGTCGAAGGGCACGATCAGAGCTGCGATCTTTCGGGTGATGTCCGGGCCGGGATAATTCGGATCCGCCAGCAACTGGCGACCGCGCTCGACGACCTCAGGGCGGACCTCCGGAATGGCGGCCATCGCGTTGCCGATCAATACCGAACGATCGACGGACAAGGAATCGCGCCGGCCACCGGGTCGGACCCCGGGGTCTCCCTGCCGTCGGGCGGCGTGACGCATCCCGTTGATGGGGATTCCGCTGTTATTGAGAGGATCAATGTTCATGGTGTCTTCCTTGATTGATTGTTTGTGGTGACTGCTTGTTTTTACCCTTTTTTACAAACAATCGGCCAAATTGCGGAAAGCTTTAGAGTAGTTTGGTTCTTTTGAACTGTATTCACCTCTCAGGGAGGGTCGCAAAGACCGCATCCGCCACGTATTTGGAGTAACGCAGGGGGCTCTGCAGGATGCTGGACGAATTCTGAAGCGGGTATGGGGGCGCAGATTCGTCGAGGTGGAAGCGACGGGCGGCGGTGGAAACCGAGGGGTTCCCCGAGTCAAAGACCGTGTCAAATGCCCAAAGCACATCCGCCGTCCCTGAAGTAACCAGCTTGCAGCGCACACCCATCACGATCGGGCGGTAAGGATGGTAGGAGGTCAGGTCGGAGAAGAGAACCGCATCCACCCCGAAACCTTCGATCAATGAGTTGTAACGGTCAGCCGGAATCGACTGAACCGAGGACACCTGGTCCCTGCCGAAAATCTGGCGGACCTGCACCGGAGAGACCAGGACCACCTCGAACCGGTCGCGTTTCTGCAATTCCGCCGCGAAGGTCTGCTGCATTTCGGTCAGGTCCAGATGGTCCCACTCCTCCGAATAGAGGGGCAGGACCGCGACCCGTCGAACCGAATCCGGCAGAGGTCCCTTCTGGTAGAAATTGACCGGGACAAAAGCCTCGCCCACGGGCTGATCCCAGTCCTGGTCGATCGTCCGACAGGCGCCGAGTCCCAAGAGGAGGCACCCGCCGAAAAGAACACCGGCCAAACGGGCTGGAATTCGATCGGGACGAGAGGTTGATCTGGATGAGAATGAAGGGACGGGACGGCTACTTCTGATTGATGGCATTGTTCAGCGCCTGGAGTTGGCTGTTCATCGACGACTGGGCTTCTTCCATGCGGATGAAGCTCGCCGTGAGCGCCTCTCGTTGCTGAGTCAGGCGCCTCTCGATGGCAGCGATCTGTTCATCGAGGGATCGATTCTCCTTCTCGATGGTCTTGATCTGGGTGTCGAGCGTGCCGTCCGTGGCCGTGATATTTCCGATAAATGTGTCCAACCGCTTGGCGAGGCCACCGGTCGAATCACTAAAAAGTGTCTTCACCAGGTCGAGCTGCCCCGCCAGGGCATTGTCGAGAGTCGCCTGGTCGCGGATCTCGAGGGTAGTGCCTTCACTGGCAAAGCCGATCCCGATGTCGTCCAACCTACGGATCGCGCCGGCCAACGCACTGCCGTCTCCAAAAACCAGCGAGCGAAGCCGGCGGCCGATTTCGTCGACCTCCCGGTTGGAGGTGAGAGTCGAGGTCGTGACCTTGCCGTCTTCGCCGATGGTGATGGCGGTCTGTGCCTCGATGTAGGCCTGAACCCCGTTGTACTTCGCGATGAAGTCGTTAACCTGGGCCTTGAGATCCTCGGTGTCCGAGGTCACCGTGACCGTCTGGGTGCCTTCGGTCTGGGCGGTCACGCTGAGGCCCTTGATCCCGTGCAGGGTTTCATCGAAGGTGTTGTCGGCCGCGATCAGGACCGGTCCGCCATTGACCCGCACTTCCGCGTTCCGGCCCCGGGTCAGGGATGAACCGGCGAGGAGCCCGAGTGAGTCGAGGAGTCCGCCGGCATCCTCGGTCAGCACCAGGCCACGGTCGCCGGTGATCGCGTTCTCCATGATGAACCGATCGTCCCGCGAGTCGTAGCGGATGGTCGCGCCGGCTTCCGAGGTGTTGATCCGGGACATGAGGGTCCGAACGCTGTCCGTATTGACGTTGAAGGTGATTTCCGTGCCGTTGACGAAGAAACGGCCGTTCCCATCGGCATCGACCGCCGTCACGGGGAGGAGTCCGCTCGTCGCGATCGGCTGATCGAGATCGACCGTTCCCAACGGAGCCGAACTGGTCACATTGCCCGTCCCGTTGTTGTAGAGCTGGGTGGCAAAAAGGAAATTGCTGGTGTCGTTTCCCCCACCAAGGACGACTTCGCCGGTTCCTGAAAGGGTGATCCGGTCCGTCGCCTGGTCATAACTCGCACTGACCTGTCCATTGGTGGCCGTGGCGATCTTGTCGAAAATGTCCTGAAGGGTATCCGTCAATTCCACGTCAACCGCCTCACCGTTGATGTGAAAACGACCATCGGTGATCTCGGTTCCCATCCGGAGGTTGCTCAGGAGCAGCCCGGAAACATCGGAGTTTGCGCTGATCGAGCCGCCCACGTTGGCCGCTCCCGATCGGAGGGTCCGGGTGGCGACCTGCTCGACGCTGAAGGAGTAGGTCCCGGCCGGGGTCCCGTCCGCCGCGCCGGCCGTCCAGTTGAGATCCTCGTTGGAGAGCGAGGTGGCCCGGCGATCGTAAAGCGCCGATTCGTTGAGCCCCTTGGCCGTATCCTGCAGCTCGGTCAAGCGGGTCTTCAAATCGGCCAACGCACCCAACTCCGTGGTGTTCTGGCTCTTCTCCGAGCGGACCCGATTCTGGGGTACACGCTCCACCGCGATCAATTGATCGACGACCGTCTTCCAATCAAAGCCCGAGGCCAGTCCGCTGAGCGATAGATCCATAAAGTAGCCCGCAGGAGGAGTCCTGCTTCACCTCTAGGTATCGGCACCGGACTGGGGGGCTTTACCTATAATATCACCATGGAGGAAAGGTCGGCCGTCCATCTCGGACCTGGCCCGTTTCCCCATTGGCCCGATGGGAAACCCCTCCCTCGGTCTGGCGTCTCTTCTCCGGGATCTGGATAATTTCCCCTAAACCGCGTACGAAACCCGCCGATACACCTCCCAGCAGATAACATCTTCTGCCCGGTGAGGTCGACCACCGCAAAAAAGCGGCCCGCCTCGGCACGGAAGCCGAAATCATACATCAAGGAAGATCATGTCAGTAGTCATCAACACCAACTACGCTGCGACGGTTGCCAACAACAACCTGTCGGCGAGCAACTCCATGCTCCAGCGCAGCCTTAATCGCTTGTCGAGTGGTCTGAAGATCGTTCAGCCCTCCGACGATGCCGGCGGACTTGCCGTTTCCATGAAATTGGAAGCCGCCATGAAACGGACCGATGCGGTCAGCACCAATATCGCCAACGCGATCTCCTTCCTGCAGACCCAGGACGGCGGACTCAAGACGGCCGGCAAGATCCTCAACCGCATGTCGGAGCTCAAAACCCTGAGCACGGACGTGACCAAGTCGACCACCGATGTCGCCAACTACGACACCGAGTTCACCGCCCTGAAGGCCCAGCTGACCGATCTCGCTTCCGAGACCTTCAACGGCGTCGATCTCTTCGGTGGTGGATCCCTGACCGTGGCCACGAGTGAGGACGGAGCCCAGAGCTTCGACATCACCCAGGCCGATGTCGCCACCAATGTCGCCACGATCACCGGTGCCGCCAATCTGGCCGCACTCGAGATCAGTGATCTCACCACCGCTCTCGAAAACGTGGCCACCAGCCGCGCGCAGAACGGTGCGGAGTCCAGCCGCCTGAGCTTCTCGGCTGACCTCCTGGTCAACAACCGGACCAACCTGGAAGCCGCCAACAGCCGCATCATCGATGTGGATGTGGCCCAGGAGTCCACTCAGCTGGCCCGCTACAGCATCCTGGTGCAGTCCGGCACCGCCATGCTCGCCCAGGCCAACGCCTCGTCCCAAGTCGCTTTGAGACTACTCGGCTAGTCTTACCTGACGATGATTGGCCGGCTTCCCTTTTTCCGGGGAAGCCGGCTCAATCAGCCGGTCTGAACGGCAAGAAGACCGGACCCGGTTGCCCACAGGCAGCCGGGTCCGGCTGTTTTCAGACCCCAGTGGTCGGACACGCATGATCTGAGGGGTTGGGTGGGAGAGGCTTTACGCCTCGATTCTCGTCCAAGCGGCTCTGGATCGAGGCGTAAAGCCTCTCCTGCAGGCTCTCGTCGATACCTGACACCCATCAGTTGATCAGTGTCGGTCTGCCAGCCCCGTCGAACAATCGTCCTACCGGCAATACGGGAGTGCCCATTTGTAACATAATACGTTACAAACGCCCGTGGAGATCGGGAAAACGGGTGTCCCGGGATTTCACCGGCCGCAGGTGGCGAGGAAGAAGCGCTGATCGGTTCCGTGTTCCCCCACCCTTGCCCGGACAGTTGCTCCGCAACGGGGGCAGCGGCCGACATAGGCCAGCCCGTCCGCATTCAGATAGAGTCGGCCGTAGACGCGGCAGTTGACAAAGTGAACTCCGAGAAATCGACGTTCACTCTTCTTGAGACTCTCCGGATTCTTGTTGGACATCAGGCCGGGAAGAAGAAGGCCGGGGGGTCCGGAAGGGCCCCCCGGCCTTGATCAGGATGGGTGTATGCTATGGGAAAAGGATCACTGCAGCAGCTTGAGAACGGTCTGCGGAACGGCATTGGCCTGGGCGAGCATGGCGGTGCCCGACTGCACAAGAATACTTGCCTTGGCCAGCTCGGTCGATTCCTCGGCGACGTCAACATCGCGGATCCGCGAGATGGCCGCCTCCAGATTCTCATTCTGGACAACAAGCTGGGCACCCGCCACCTCCAGTCGCGACTGCGATGCCCCGAGGGTCGCCCGTTCAGTCGCGATCTGCTGGATGGCATCGGTCACCAGGGCCGCCGAGTTGGTCACATCGGTCGAACCGGCCAGGAGCTGGGCAAACGGCTGGGTCGCATCCTGAAGATTGGTCTCACCGATGGTCATGACCTGGTCGGAGGCTTCGCCGATCGTCACGGTCAGGCCGCCGGGATTGGGACCGAAGAGCTCGATCCCGTTGAAGGTGCCCAACGGGCTGCTGCTGCCCAGTCCGATGGTATCGGCCAGTTGTTCCTTCAGGGCCTGGAACTCCGTATCGTAAAGGGCGATATCCTCGGTGTTCTTGGTCACGTCCTTCGCCATCATGGTCAGCTCGCTCATCCGGGTGAGCACCTTGGTCATGCTCTTCATGAACCCGTCGGCGGTCTGCACGTAGGAGACGGCATTCTGGACATTCGTCCTGGCCGCCTGGATACGCGAACCCTGGGCGTCGAGTTTTTCCGAGACGGCGAGTCCGGCGGCATCGTCCGAGGGCTGGACGATCTTCGAGCCCGAGCTCAGTCGGGCAAGTGACTTTCCCAAAAGGGCCTGGCTGTCCGCCAGGTTGCGGGAGGCACTGATGGCGTGGATATTTGTGTTGATGACCATGAGGTTTCTTCTCTTAAGACGGGATTAGCGATTGGATGAAGGCAGGGCGGCACCGGCTTTGCGTTCCGAGATGGTCCGGGCCAGGCTCTTGAGATTGGATGCGGGGCCGCCGAGGACGGCTTCGCGATTGTTTTGCTTGATCTGGTCGAAGAGCTCCTTGCGAACGATGGGAATCTCGCGGGGGGCCTCGATACCGATCTTGACGATGTCACCGTCGATCCGGGTGATGCGGATCTCGATCGAGTCGCCGATGATGATGGACTCGTTGATCTTCCTTGATAGTACCAGCATTTCAGTGGATCTCCTTCAACTGGCGGTTTCCTGCCCGATCAACGGGTGACGGGCGGAATAGTCCTGGAAATTGCGCAAAACGACCTGGCGACCGACACAGGTGGATCGATTGACCACGATGGGACCGATCAGATTGACGGTGGCCTCGGCCAGCCCGCCCTGCCGCACCGTCACGATATTCAGGACAAGCGCGTCGCCTGGATCGGACAGACCCAGATCGCTGGCATCCTCGTCCGTCAACTCCAGCCGGTAATCGGGGATGAGACCGTCGGGATGAACCACGACGAAGGCAAGACCCCGGTCCTCGGTCGATCGCAACCAGCGGAAAGGCAATTCCTCGATATTGTGAATCAGCTCGAGCTTCTTCACTTCGGGAAAGCCCATCAGTCCGGCAGGGAGGGTGATCTCGGCCTCCTTCTGCCAGTGTTCGGCAGATGAAGCGGTTTCGGTGTCAGGTTTCATGATTGGATGGTGGCAGGTTCGGCCTTGATGTGTGGATTGGGAATCAGAGGTAATCGAAAAGGGACATGTTCATGACGCGGGCCGAACTCTGGAGCGCGGCCTGGTAGGCGGTTTCCACCCGGCCCAGTTCGACCAGGCTCTCGGCCAGATCGACATCCGCCTGACGTGAGATCTCCGCATCCATCTCGCCGTACTCGGTGGCATTGCGGGCCGATTCCACCCCGATCCTCATCTGGACGGCGCCCAGGCTGCTCAACATGACGAGGAGATCGTCCTCGGACTTGCCCAACTCGGCGCCGGCGGTCCGGACCGAATCGTCCGTCCCGGTTTCGAGGGCATTGCGCAGGCTGATCAGGCGATCAATGAAGTTGGCGATGCCGTCGTTATCCTGCTGGGTCGTGAAGGGACTCAATTCGGTTCCCTCGGAAATCCGGAAGGAGGCTCCCTCAACCATTCCGTTGTTGGTTATGGCAATGATCTTCCCGTCGCCGTCCCGAGTGGGCTCAAAGGGATTTCCGGCTCCGATGGTGCCTCCAAAGACGGCTTCTCCGGCAAACTTCATATTGCCGTTCTGCACCGCCTGCTCGATCATCTGATCGAGTTCAGCCGCATAGGCGCGGGCAGCATCCTGACCCATCAGATCCTTGCCAAGAACCGCGATCTCACCCGCCCGATCGGAAAGGTTGATCAGACTCCTCACCCCCGCGATCGACGTGTTGTTGATATTGGCCGCGCGGGCCGCATTCCGCTCGTATTGAGCCAGCAGAGACTTGCTTTCGCGCAGGTCCATGACCAGCCGACCGCTATCGGGTCATCCTCCGGGCGGGTGATCCGCTGACCGGTAGCCGTCTGGTTCTGCAGGCTGCCCAACCGGCCGCCCAACCCTTGCAGGTGGTCGATGAGACTCTGCGGAAATGTGTTTGATGTGACCCTCATTGGTGCGTGGATAAAGATCAGACGCGGCTAACGGACGAGGCCGGTGACGACCAGTTCGAGCATTTCGTCGATGGCCCGCATCACTCGGGCCGAGGCCTCGAAGGCACGTTGATAACGGAGCAGGTCGGCCATCTCCTCATCGAGTGAGACTCCGGAAATGGAGTCCCGCCGTCCCAGGAGCATCTGCTGGACGTTTTCCTGATCGGACACCCGATCGGTCGCCGAAGCCAGGTCGCTGCCGACCCGGGTGACGAGCTGTCGATGAAAATCGCCGAAGGTTCCGCTGATCCCGTCGCCCATCCCCGTGTTGTGGACCTGCTCGCCGGCCTGGGCCACGGCCTTGGCGACTTCATTGGCTCCGGGCTCAAAGGTCTGGGTGGCCCGGATGCTGAGTGCGGTCAGGCCGGAATCAAGGGAAAGGGTCGTCGCGGTTGTTCCCGACGAGGCAAAGAAATCCTCGGTCATCCCGCCCGGGTTGTAGGCACCATTGACCGAAGCGACCAGTTGGGCGGCGAGACGATCAAGATCGGTCATGGCCGTGAGGAGACTGCCATCCCTGACCTTCAGGGTTCCGAACAGACTGCCTCCGCTCAGCTCGAGAGGCGACGCAGTCGCACCCGCGGTAAACTGGACCCCATCAAAGGAAACCGGGTGAATCTCCCGAATTCCATTGACCAGAACAACCGATGTGCCACCCGGTCCCGCAGCCGAAACCTCGATCTGGCCGGCCTTGTCGGGGATCGAAGCCACCTGGACATCCATCAGCTTGGACAGGGCTTCCAGTTTGGCCTGCCGTTGATCCCTCAAATCGAGAGCCGCGCCGGGATGACTGATCTCGATGTTTCCAATCTGCTCATTGAGCGAGCGGATGCTCTCAAGCATCTCATTGACCGAGGCGGTCTCCCGGGTGATCGAATCGGTCAGGGTTGTGGACAATTCACTCAGGCGGGCGCCTGAAAGATTGATCCGGTCGACGAGGATGGAGGCGTGCTGGAATACATTCTGCTTTTCAGCGCTGGAGGTTGGATCCGCCGCCAGCCCGTGAAAGGCATTGAAGAAACCCTGGAGGGCTTCGGCCACTCCCGAGTCCCCGCTGGAAACCGCGGAGGCTCCATCGATGAACGAGGAATCGCTGCCGCGATCGATACTCTCGCCAAGATTCGTCTGGAGCCAGCGCAGGGCATCTTCCTCCGCCTGGGCCGAACCGAGGAGGGAAGTCTCGCGGAGAATCTGCCGATCGAGGAGAAGGTCGCGGATCTGGGTCTGCTGAAGCGCTTCCACCCCCATGCTCTGCGGGCCGTTCGGGGTCCTGATCGTCCCGGCATCGCCGATGACCACACGCTGGCGCGAGTAGGCCGGGTTGGTCACGTTGGCCATGTTCTTGCCAGCGGTGTTCACCCCTTGCGTCTGGGCATTGAGAGCCCGTGCGGCGCCGAGGAGATCTCCAATCAATCCGGACATGACAGGGAATCAGCCGACCGCCTGATAGCGGGAAGTTTTCTCTCCGGAGACAGAGACCTGGCCCGACCGCGCATAGGTCTTGGTGAAGGACCCCGGCTGCAGCAATCGGAGGGTCTCCTGGGTCAGTTCCACCGCCCGGGCGAGAAGGATATGGTTTTGCCGGGCCTTACGACGGGTCCGGTTGATCATCAGGTTGATGTCGCGGACAAGTGCCTCGAGCAGCGGGCGCACATAGTCGGGAAAGCGATCGAGCATGCGGGTCAGGCGGGTTCCGGCCGGAAGTCCGTCCCGCTTGGCCAGATCGTCCATCACCTCCCGGCGCCGCTCACGGGCCGCGGCGATCACCCGGGCCTGACTGTCGAGATCCCCGTTGATCTCGAGGACCGTGTCGACCTTCCGCGCGAAGATTTCCTCCTGCTGGCGGGTCAGATGGTTGAACAGGGCGCCGTACTCCTCGAGTTCGGTCCGGAGCGCCTCAATCAGAGGCTCCCAATCATTGTTACTGAAGGTTGTCATCAGGAAGGGAATTGGCGGCGGACCGTCCGGCCGCGAGTTGTGCCTGGATCAGGCTGGAATAGCCGAAGACATCGGACTTGCTCAGGCTGTTGGCGAGGGTGTCCGTGACAAAGTAGCTGTAGACCGGATTGCCGCCCCCGAACACGTCGCCGTCCTCGGACAACGGCTTGAGCGCCTCCGTCAGGAATTGGCGCAGAAGAACCGATTGAAACTCGGTGCCGACCGCCTCGAGCTTGGCTTCCTCCGTTCGTCCGTCTGCCAGAACCATCTCCTTCCAGCGGAGAGGATCAGCCGAGTTGAACTGGATTGATGTCGCATCCATGCTCTTGGCGTCAGTTGATGACGAGTTCGGCCTGGAGAGCCCCGGCCCTCTTCATCGCCTGAAAGATCGACATCATCTCCCGGGTGGAGACGCCGAGCGCATTGAGCGCTGCGGTGATCTTCTCGATCGAGGGATAATCCTCGATCATGGTGAACCCGCCCTGGACCTCGTTCACACCGGTCTGGGTGCTGGGCAGGATGGCCGTCCGGCCGTTATCGCTGAACGCGTTCGGCTGGCTGGCCGTCAGACTTGAGGCGATCGTGATGGTGATCGCGCCGTGGCTGACCGCGACCGTCGAGACGCGCACATTGGCGGTGGCCACGATCGTTCCCGTGCGTTCATTCACGATGATCCTTGCCGGCGTGTCCGGGATCATTTCGAGTGCGCCGACCGCGGCGACAAAATCGACCTCGCGACCACGGAACAGCTCGGGCAGCGAAACCTGGACGGTCGAGGCATCGACTGCATAAGAGGTTTCCGGATACATACGGTTGATCATGTCCGCCATCCGGGAAGCCGACGAAAAATCGGGATTGATCAGGAGGAGACGCATCTGTCCGTCGGGGAAGAACTCGGTGGGAATCTCCCGCTCGACAATGGCACCGCCGGTAATGACGCCGACCGTGGGATGATTTTTCTGGACGGTGGCGCCTCCGGGACCGCCCACCCCGCCGATGAAACCGCCGACCGCGATCGCCCCCTGGGAAACCGCATAGACGATATCGTCGGCGCCGAGCAGGGGGGTCTGCATGAGGACGCCTCCCTGGAGGGACCGGGCGTCGCCCATCGACGAGACCGTCACGTCGATCCGCGCACCGGGCTTGAGAAACGCCGGAATGTCGGCCGAGACCATGACGGCCGCGACATTCTTGGCCTTCAGGCCGGTCAGGGGCACGTTCACCCCGAAGCGTTGGAGGGCGTTGGCAATCGACTGGATGGTGAAGGAAAGGGTGCTGTCGCCGTCGCCGGCCAGACCGACCACCAGGCCGTAACCGATCAGCTGGTTGTCACGCCCGCCTTCCACCAGGGAAAGGTCCTTGATGCGTGCGCCGGAAAGGGTGCCGGCGCACGCAACGAGCAGACAGACCACACCAAACAAGGACTGACAGGAAAGCCGCATTTCAGAAAGGATTGATCGCATCGTAAAAACGGGTCCACCATCCCTTGCGCTGCGACTCGCTGATCGCGCCTTGGGAGATGAATTCCACCCGGGCATCCGCAATGCTGGAGGAAAGGACGTTGTTGCCGTTCGCGATGTCTTGGGGCCGGACCACCCCGCGGAGGATGGCATACTGTTTCTCACCGGAAAAGGAAACGAGCCGGGAGCCTTCGATGACCAGGTTGCCGTTGGGCAGACGATCGATCACCGTGACCGCCGCCCGCGCCACGATACTCTGACTGTTGGAGATCTGGCCGCCGCCGCTGAAGTCGTTGCTTCCACCCAGGTCGAGGCCCGGCATGACCCCGTTGTGGGTCAGGAAATCACTCCCGTCGGGGCTGTAGAGGAACTTGTCGATGCTGGCCTGCGTGCTGGCCGATTTGTCGGTCTTGGTCCGCCGGGAACTCTGGGCCGAGGCCGTCTCCTGGACAATCACGGTAAGGATATCACCGATCTTCTGAGCCCGCATATCCGCCACGATCGACGACTCGTTCGCTCCCTTTTTCGTCCAGAGCGAACCGGCCGACGCCTCTGGAAGGAGGCCCGCGGCGAACACGGCAAACCCGGTCAGGATCGGGCTAGAAAGAAACCTGGACAGTCTTTTCATCAATTACTTCAGCAGGAAACTCCCGCTTCGATTCGAGGTTGCGCACGGCGACGACATCACCGAGTGACCCGGTGTTGACCGCCAATGCCTTCATGGAGATGGAAAGGATTCCGTCCCGGACCACCACGTCGACGAGTTCTCCCTTGCGGACCAGCGATCGCGGGGTCAGGTCCGACCAGGAGATGGGTCTTCCCGGATAGACGGATCGCGCCAGTTCGTAGCGGTAGAATTGCTCCTGATCGGCCACGACCGACTTGGCATTGCGGACCAGGTCGACCTCGCGGGCTTCAAAATCCGAGGGAAGCATCGGTTCACCCGGATCCAGCCGGCGGGTTGGCACCCAGACTTCGGCCAGATGGCGGCACCGGAAGACGCCGCGCCATTCCCCGGCACTCTCGCCGGCCTTCAGGATCTCATAACGAAGAACCACTCCGGACCCGGAAAGCCGCTGCGGATTCTCGATCAGTACGACGTCGACCGGCTCACCGTCGTCGGACACGGCCGGCAACAGACCGGTCGGGATCAACTCAACACGGCCGGGAAGCCCCAGCTTGTCGATCAGCGCGGATTCAAGCAGTGAGACCAGGTCCAGCGGGGCTGACCCGGTTTCGGTGCCGGCCGGGATTTCACGGTTGAGAACGGACTCGGCCGGTCCGGAAGCGGATCCGGGGGCGCCCGCCGCCCCGGTCGCCTCGACCGGGAGGAGCCATCCTTCCATCGGCTCCGTCTCGGCACCCGAGGCCAGACCGGCGATGAGCAGGTAAAGGGCGACACATCCTTGTATCTTATTCATCACTACGTGAGTTGACTGATGACCTGGAGCATCTCGTCCGAGGTCTGGATCGACTTGGAATTCATCTCGTAGGCCCGCTGGGCGAGAATCATGTTGACCATCTCCTCCACTACGTTGACGTTTGATGCCTCGAGGTATCCCTGGAGGAGGGAGCCGGTGCCATCCTCGCCGGGATTGCCTGTTTCCGGGAGGCCGCTCGCGGCCGTTTCCACGTAAAGGTTTCCGCCCAGGCTCTCCAGTCCGGTCGGATTGGCAAACCGGGTCAACTGGACCTTGTAGGACTGGGTTCCGGTGGCGCTGGTGACGGTCACGTCGCCTGTCGGTGAAATGGCGATTGAAGTTGTGCCGTCCGGGATCGGTTGAAAGCCGCTGAGGACGGGCAGGCCGCTGCTCGTCATGATCCGCCCGTCCGGGCCGACCTTGAGGGCACCGTCACGGGTGTAGGCGCTGTCCCCGTTCGGCCGCTGTACTTCGAGAAAACCGTCTCCCTGGATGGCGAGGTCGAGTTCGCCCCCCGTCTGTGTCATCTGTCCCTGGGTGAAGACTTTGGTCGTCGAGACGACCTCGGCTCCATTTCCATAGGCCACGCTGGTGGGAACGACATTGCCGTCGCCCGACTCGGACCCGGCCGGCGACTGGGTTGTGTAGAACAGTTCCTGAAACTCAACCTTGCTCTTCTTGAAGCCCACCGTGTTCACGTTCGCGATGTTGTTCGAGATCGTGTTGAGGTTGATCTGCTGGGCCTCCATTCCGGTGGCCGCTGAATACATGGAAAGGTTCATGATCGAGAGTAGGGAAAATGCGGGGATCAGGTATTGCCGAGGATTTCGACCGCTCGCTCCATGGCCCGGTCGATACTGGAGATGACCCGCTGGTTGGCCTGAAAGGCGTTGTTGACCGTGATCATGTCGACCATTTCGTGAATGGAAGAGACGTTGCTCGACTCGATCGCGCCCTGGACCAGCTGCGGATAGGGCACCGCAGTGCCGAATTGGGGGCGATCCGGATCGATCGCCATTCCGCCCGAGACATCAATCAGCCAATCGGGGCGCGTGAACTCGACCAAAGAAAGCCGACCGACTTCCTGGTCGCCCTGGCGAAGGGTGCCGTCCTCCTCCATCGTGACGACTCCGCCCTCCGGAAGAAGCTGGATCGGACCGCCGACGCCCATGACCGAAAAGCCCTCTTTGTTCACAAGAGTGCGTTCACGGTTCAGAATGAATCCGCCGTCCCGAGTGTAGACCATCTGTCCATCGGGTCGTGCCAGTTGGAAGAATCCTGACCCCTTGATGGCAAAATCCGTCTCGAGACCCGTCGTCCGGACTTCCCCCTGGGCAAACACAGTCCTCGTGACCGGGCGCGGCATCCGACTCGGCATCCCGTCGGAACCGACCGATCCCGGTCCGCCGGTCAACGCAGCTTCAAATGAAACCGCTTTTCCCTTGTAGCCTGGACGGGACGCCGCGGCGATGTTCTGGGAAATGACATCGTTCCACGACTGGAGCGCATTGATGGAGGCTGCATTCTGGTAGACACCACTGATCACGCCGTCGACAAAGCAGTGGCCATGCCAATATGCTTAAGTCGTTGATGAACAATACCAAAAATCTTTGAGCAACCGAACAGGCAAGAATTGCCCGGTCTCCGACAGTCCCTTTTTGCCGCCTTCGTCCGCCCTCTCAATGAATCGTCAGCGGCGTATCATTCACCGCTCGGAAATCCACCAGCAACTCCCTGGGACTTACCGAAGGCACCGTCAAAACCCGTTCAATCTCCCAAGGCAGCGCCGTATCGCAATCAAAGGCTGATCGCGGGAGCCGAAGGAACTCAGCGTCATGAGATTCGGCAAATTTCCCGCTGTCCTGCTCGTCGCATCGAGTCTTCAGTTTCTCCCGGGGTGCGTCAGCTTTGAATCGGACATCATTGTTCACAAGGCCCCCCGACCTTCCGTGCCGTTCGAGCCGTCAACGATTGTTCAGACCGATCCCACCCTGCTCGCGGCCGGTCAAAGCAATCCGGAGATAATCTCCTCCAGATAGGATTTGGGTTTATAGCCGACCTTCCGGTGGACCAGGCGGCCTTCGCGATCGACCACAAAGGTCGTCGGAAACGCCAGAATACCGCCAAAGGCCTCGGCCACGGCATAGTCACCCATGACCACCGGATAATTGATCTTGTAGTCCTCCATGAACTTGGCGACCCGGGCTTCCGCGTTGGCGCCCTCATCAAAGGAAATACCCACGATGACCAGGCCTTTCTCGCGGTAGGCTTCCTGCATTTCGACGTAATCCGGGACTTCCGCCCGGCAGGGAGGACACCAGGTCGCCCAGAAATCGATCACCACGATCTTGCCCGCTAGGTCGGACGAATTGAACGTTCCGCCGCCAATCAGCGGCAACTCCCAGGCCGGCGCCACACCGCCGATCTCTTCCGCGGGACCATCGCCGCTGCTGGCCGCGCCGCGCTGGGCCAGAACGACGAGAACGGCGATAAAGACAAACAGTGAACTGTATTGGAGCAGACGCTTCATAAGGGAATCAGACGCACGAACCGGGATTGATATTCCGCAAAACAACGGGAGAAGGGCCAAGATGAGTCAGATCCTGAAGAATCTCAACTCGATCGGCGCCTTCCCCGGATACCGTTGTGCTTTTCAATCGACCCCTGGCGGCGGACCTGATTCCAGGGTTTCGATGAATTTCTTCATGGCGGGTGCCAGGACCCGACCCTTCCGGTGGAGCAGTGCAAGGGGTCGGGAGAAGCCCCGACCTTTGAAGGGGATCGCGCACAGGGTGCCCTGCTTGACCTCCTGGGTGACCGTCGCCTTCGGGACTATGGCAATACCGGCATCGATCTCGACCGCCCGCTTGACCGTCTCGATATTATCAAACTCCATCACCGGCTCGATCTCGAACTTATGATCCCGGAAAATGGTGTCGATCGCCTTGCGGGTGGGGATATCCGGATCGAACCCGATGAACTTGTGCTTGGCCAACTGCTTCACATCCACCTCTTTGTGCTTGGCCAACGGGTGATTCGGATGGCATATCAGCAGGAGCCGATCCTCCCGGAACGGGATGATCTCAATCTGGCGCACCTTGACCGGGAAAGCGACCAGGCCGAAATCCACCGCGTTGTGCAGGATGTCCTCATACACAAGATTGGAACGACGGTACTCCACCCGGATATTCACAGAGGGGAAGTCCGTCAGAAACTTCTTGATGTAGGGCGGCAGTTCATGAAGCCCGATACTGTAGATGGTCGAAAGGCGAATGGTCCCGCTGATCACCTTCTTCATCTCCTGCAGCTCACTGGCGAGCTTTTCGTAGTTGTGCAGGATATCCTTGGCCGTCTCGTAAACCCGGGCCCCTTCGCGGGTCAGCTGGAACTGTTTCTGACTCCGGTCGATCATCAGCGTCTTGAAATGCCGCTCCATCGAACGGGCCTGTTGGCTTACGGCGGATTGCGTGATACCGTTCAACTTGGCCGCCTTGGAAAAACTCTTCGTCTCGACCAGGTCCGCAAAAATCTTGAAGTTCTCTATTTGCATGGGTCTAAAGGGGTAACGTAGAGAATACATAATTAGCTCTAATCATAAAGCAAATAATAAGTAGTTGGTGTAATGCATTTTTCTTCTGAGGGTCTGACCGATCGGCTCGCCCGGCGCTTGGCCGACGTACGCGAACGAATTGGACGGGCGGCGGAGCAGGCCGGACGGGATCCGGCATCCATCCAGATACTTCCCGTCACCAAGACCCTCCCGGCTGCCGCCGTCACCGCCGTCCGGGAGGTCGGTCTCCCGGCCGTCGGTGAGAACCGGGTCCAGGAAGCGATCGCCAAGATGGCGGAGGTTGATCCATCGATGCGCTGGGAACTGATCGGTCATCTCCAATCGAACAAGGTCAGAGCGGCCGTCCTGCACTTCAGCCGCATTCAGAGTGTCGACACTCGGAAAGGGATCGACCAGATCGACCGGCAGGCCGCCGAGGCGGGCCGGATCATCCCGATTCTCCTCCAGCTGAATGCCGGAAGGGATCCCGCCAAGTTCGGTGCAGGACTTGAGGAGGCACCCGACCTTCTCGAGCACGCGTACTCCTGCAGAAACCTCCAGGTCGACGGTCTCATGACGATTGCACCGTTGAGCGAAGACCGCCGAGTGGCCCGGGAGACCTTTGCCCGTCTCCGCGTCTGCCGCGACCGGCTCGAGTCGCAATTCGGCCGGCACCTCCCCGTGTTGTCCATGGGCATGAGCGGCGATCTTGAGGAGGCCGTCCTCGAAGGCAGCACGCTCCTGCGTCTCGGGACCATCCTTTTCGGCCCTCGAGACTGAGTTCGGAAGTTCCGCACCCGGACCATTACGGACCGCCCCTCGGGGCGCAACCTGATCGTCCCCTGCGCCAAACCCCTAACTGAAGTGAACACTTTTTTTACGGATTGCGCCTGCTCCCACCCGGGCTTTGATGGGAGCTGTGAACGGCGAAACCAAATCCAGCGCCCGCCAGGCGGCCCTGATCGAGCTCCTGGACGATCCATCTCCCTCGGTTCGCAAGGCTCTCCTCACCGAGTTCAAGAAGATGGGCGGGGAAGGGATCCGGTTCCTCCAGGATATCGGCCGCGGTCCAAACCGCCTCATTGGAAGATTCGCCAGTCGCTACCTGAACGAGCTGAAGTTCGCCGACCCCATTGCCGAGTTCCGCGACTTCATCCGCTCCCTCAACTATGAACTCGAGACCGGGATGTACCTGATGGCCCGGACCCTCTACCCCGAGTTCACCATTGCCGAATCCTGCTCGCATCTGGATTCCATCTCCGCCCGCTGCCGCCAGCTTATCGCCGAGCCCATGTCGATCCGGGAGAAATGCCGCGTCATCAACCGCGTCGTTTTCCACGAGTACGGCTTCGTCGGCAACGTCGAGCACTACAGCGATCCCCGAAACAGTTTCTTCAACCAGGTGCTCGAACGGCGGAAGGGAATCCCCATTTCGTTGTCCATCCTCTACATCCTGGTGGCCGACCGCTGCGGCATCCGGCTCGAGCCGATCGCCGTACCCGGCCATTTCATGGTGGGCTGCTTCGACGAACGCGAACCCTTCTTCATCGACCCGTTCCAACGAGGTCTTCTGCGGACGCCGGACGATGTGTTCGGCCTGATTCGAAGCAACAACCTTGTGCCCAAGGTGAGCGATCTCGCCCCCTCCCCCGTCCGGGAGGTTCTCTGCCGGTCCTGCCGGAACCTCGCCCAGCACTTCACCGCGGCCCACGACTTCGCCAACGCCCGTCTCTTCGCCGGCTTTGTCGAAGAATTCGAAGCGGTTCACCGGCAGCAGGTCCGAGGTTGATCAAACCGGGATATCCTCCCGCGGCTTGACAGTCTTTCCCGGCCTGTGGCTTGATCCCCGGGACCAATTCACCGGTGCCCGACGACGTCCTTACCCTCGAAGATCTCCGCACGTGGTCCGCACCCGGGACCGCTCTCGCCGTTCTCGGCCACCCCATCCGGCATTCGGTCAGCCCGCCGATGCACAATACCGCTCTCGCCGAGATGGCGCGGACCCGGCCGGAATTCAGGGACTGGCGCTACCACCGATTCGAGGTTCATCCCGACGATCTTCCGGTCGCTCTCGAGCTGCTCCACGGGAAACGCTTCCTCGGGATCAATCTGACCGTGCCGCACAAGATCCTCGCGGTTGACCTCATCAGGCGTGTCGACCCTTCGGCCCTTCCCATTAACGCGGTCAACACCCTGCTCTGGCAGCCCGGGGGGTATGTGGGCTTCAATACCGACGGCTACGGCCTGGCCGAGGGCCTTCGACACGACCTCAAGCTCGAACTCGGCTCGGATCCGGTCATCCTGCTCGGGTCCGGTGGCGCCGCCCGCGGGGCCGCCATCGAATGTCTGCAACGAGGCTGCCGGGAGATCGCCATCGGCAACCGCACCCGGCGACGGGCCGATGAGCTGACCGAGAGCCTCCGGGCGCTCCATCCCTCGGCCGCCATCCGGACCTTTGATCCGGCGGCCCCCCCCGCCGACCTCCCGCCGGATGCCCTTGTCATCAATGCCACTTCAGCCGGTTTGAAACCAGCCGATCCTGAGCCGATCGACCTTAGCCGCCTCCGCGGGCGCCCCTGCGTCTTCGACATGATCTACAATCCTCCGGAAACCGCCCTCCTGCGGTCCGCCCGCCGGGCCGGACTCGCCTGCGCCAACGGGTTTTCCATGCTCATCTTCCAGGGGGTCCGCAGTCTCGGAATCTGGTCGAAGGCCGAGGTTCCGGTCGACGCCATGTTCCGGGGCGCACGCGCCGGACTGACCCCCTCCTGAGAAACGGTCCGGTCCCGCGCGCCTTTCTTTTCCAACCACCCATTTCATCACTTCCCCGACAGACGCAAAATCATGCTGATCGAATTCGCCGCCATCAATCAGCAGTTTCCCTGGTTCTTCCTCGGACTCGCCTTCATCCTCGGCACCGTGGTCGGGAGCTTTCTCAATGTATGTATCTATCGGATACCTGAAGGCCGGTCGATCGTCACTCCGGGATCGCGCTGTGCCTGCGGCCGGCCGATCGCCTGGTTCGACAATATCCCGATCTTCAGCTGGCTCCTCCTGAGAGGCCGCAGCCGCTGTTGCGGTCGCCCCTTCAGTATCCGTTACCCCCTGGTCGAACTGTTGACCGGCCTGCTCTTTCTCGCGTGCTGGTGGCAGCTCCCCCCGGCCACCGCCGCAATCGGCATGGTCTTCGTCTCCCTCCTGATCTGCGCCACCTTTATCGATCTCGACCATATGATCATCCCCGATCGCTTCACCATCGGGAGTGCGGTCATCGGGGTGATCCTGTCGATCGCCGTGCCCAGCCTCCACCTGGGGTCGAGCAGCCAGCCGGTGATCGACTCCCTGCGGTCGGGTTTCCTGAGCGTGATCGGGCTGCTTGTCGGCTCCGGCATCATCCTCTGGATCGCCCTCATCGCCGAGCTCATCCTGCGCAAGGAGGCCATGGGCTTCGGCGACGTCAAGTTTCTCGGGGCGATCGGCGCGTTCATCGGCTGGCAGGGTGCGGTTTTCGCCATCTTCGGCGGAGCCGTCATCGGCACCTTTGCCATCGCCGTCGGGCTTCTCGTCCGTAACCTCCTGCCCCGGAAAAAGCACGAAGTGACCACCCCAGGCGAAGAGGAATCACCGGCCGTCTTCGGACGCCAGACTCCCTTTGGCCCGATGCTCGCAGCCGGCGCCCTTCTCTACTTCCTCCTCCTGAGTCCCTACGTCGACGCCTATTTCGCCAACATTGCGGACCTCTTCCGATAGCCCGCGACCGGGAAGGATCCGCACTGAAAGGCTTTCTTCACGGGCAGAGACTCGCACCGTCCGCGGTCCGGACGTGAATGATCTCGGCCGGCTGACCGAAGCGCGCGCCATAGCTCCCGCTGATCGCCCGTGCATCGTCCATCGCGAAAGCCTCGTCCGTCATGGCCAGGACCGCTCCGCCGAAGCCACCGCCGGTCAGACGGGCGCCATAAACTCCCGGTCGATTCCTCAAGCGGTCCACCAGATCATCCAATCCCACCGTCGAATTCTCGAAAAGCAGCCGTGAACTCTCATGGCTCGCATAGAGGAGGGCTCCCGCACCGGACAGATCTCCACTGGCAAAACAACCGGACGCCTTCCGGACCCGACTGATCTCCTCAACCACATGGCGGGCCCGACGACCGACCGGATCAGGCAACCGCTCAAGGACCTCCCTCAGCTGGTCGGGATCGATATCGGCGAGTTGCTGGATCTCGGGAAGAAACGCCTGCAGGCGCGTTACCGCCTCCATGCACTCCCGGTGGCGGGTTGAATAGAGCGACTCGACCAGTGCGTGTTTCTGGTGGGTGTTGAAGATCCAGAAGTGAACCCCGGCCGGTATGGGAACGGTGGAAAAATCAGGCCCGCGGCAATCAATGTGAACCAGTTGGTCGCGTCGACCGAAGGCCGACACCCCCTGATCGAGGATGCCACAGGGCATGCCCACGAATTCATTCTCCGCTTCGCGGGCTGCCATGGCCAGTTCACGGCGATCCAAGTCCAGACCGAACGCCTTCGTGAGAACAAGGGCACTGGACAATTCCAGGGCCGCGCTGCTGCTCAACCCCGCCCCGGAAGGAAGATCCGAGGTGATCGCCATCTCGAATCCGCCGGTCCGTCTCAAGCCACGCTTCTCCAGCGAAGCCAGAACGCCAATGGGGTAATTCGCCCAGGCGTCGGCGCCCTCCCGGCGGGCGATCCCGTCAGTCAGCCGGACCACGCCGGATGAAAAATCCGACACGAACGCCATCTCCCCATCGGTCCGGAGCCGGAAAGCCACCTCAATCGATCGATCGATGGCCGCGCCCAGGACGGTGCCTCCATTATAATCGGTATGGTTGCCGATCACCTCGATCCGCCCCGGCGCCCTGGCCAGCAGGGCCGGACTCGACCCGTAGGTGTTCTCGAAGAGGATTCGGGCGGCGCCTTGGCGGTTCATCTCGGATTCAGGATCGAATTGAACCTCCCGGAAACACCGTGGAATGCCTGATCGTTCGATGGCCCGGTGGCCAGGGATCAGGCAAGTTTCTTCAAACCAGCCCCGGCCTTGAACTTCACTGTCCGAGAGGCCTTGATCCGGATCGTCTCCTTGGTCCGCGGGTTGACACCCTTGCGAGCGGCCCGTTTCGCCACCTTGAACGCTCCAAATCCGATCAACTGGACTTCCTTGTCCTTCTTGATGCCCTTCATGATACCGTCAATCACGGCATCAACCGCACGTTCCGCTGCGGCTCTGGAGGTTTCACTGCCCAATGACTTCTGAACGGCCAATACCAACTCTGATTTATTCATGTTTAGGAGAATTCCGGGGTTAGGGGGGGTGCGGGTCAAACGACCGGCCCAACAGCCGAAGTGCTTCCCAATTCTCCGTCAACTGAAATATTCAGATTCTACCGGTCCCAAACACCAAAGGTTCAATCGGGATCCCCCTGCGTCCGCGGTCGCAAGCGATCCTCGACCGACCCGCCGGTCCGACCGGCCACGACGAGTTCCAGGAGATATCGGAGCTCCTCCTCCCGCGCCGTTCCCCGCTCCGCAGCCAATTGGCCGGCCCGCTTGAGGAGCTGACGCGCCATGACGACCGACTGTGTTTCGCCGGCCCCCCACTGACTGCAGAGCCGGGCCAGCATTGCCACCTCCGATTGGTCATCAACGTCACCCATGGTCATCCTCGATTGCTCCACCGGAAATCACAACCCGAGCCGGACCACCCGGCTCGATCGACAATTCCCGCCCCACCGCCTCCGTTCGAATCAGAGCCATCCCGTTCACGCCGATTCCATCCCCGGGGACAACCGACCGCAACTCCCCCACCTCCCGATCGCCATCATACAACCGGGCGGGAACCGCCGGATGACCCGCGACATGGACGGCTACCAGGCTGCGCCGCACCCGGCCCATGGCACGCAGACGGGCCATCACTTCCTGCCCGAGGTAACATCCCTTGGTGAACGAAACCGCGTCACGCTCCAAACCGCCCTCCTGAGGCAGATCCGACGGACCGATCTCTCTCGGGATGGAGGGCGCGCGCGACCGTATTCTTTCCCGCTCCATTACGGGACGTTCAAGCTCAACCAGACCGTCCGCCCGAAGCCGGTTCAAAGCGTCCTCAACCAAATCCCCAGGCAGAATCCACTCGAGTTGGGGACCGAGCGAGCGACGCCCCTGAAAAACCCAACCCGAGTCGACTTCAAGAAACTGTCCGGGTCCCGGTCGACCAACCTGCGTTTCCAGCCAGCCGACGGCTTCCTCTCCCAGAAAGGCGATACCCTCGACCTCTCCGGTCTTGTCCCCGATCTCGACATCGTCGGCGATGACAAACGCCTCCAACCGTTCCCGAAGGTCAGCACCGTCGCTCTCATAGCTGAGGATCCGGAAGTCGTTCTCTCCCGCCTGCATGACAAATCCATCCGCCCGGACCTTCCCTTTCCGGTCCAGAAACAGACCATATGTGCATGAATGTGCGATCTTGGCCCGTAAATCGTTCGTGAACTGTCCCTGCAAAAACGAAGCCGCATCACTGCCCCTCACTGAGAGCCACGTCCCCGGTCGATAGAGATGGAATCCGCCTTTCAACATGCTCGGTCTCTAGCCTGTTTTCTTCTGTCCGTCAAAAAAAGTGCAGGAAATTGCAGAAATATGTTTGACGAACACAAAATCCGCGTGCACCTTTTGCCATAGTTTCGAATTCCTCTGCTTAGCGGAGGTTTTTGGGGTAACTAAGAAAGCAATGGCGGGTCGCTTAGGGGTAGGCGGCCCGCCTTACTTTTTTTCGGGTTCGAGTTGTCTGATAGACGGTTCGCCCTCGACAGTCGATCTCCGATCGGAAGACTGCACCGCCGTGCGACAGACTTCCGATATCAATGTCACTGCGACCCGCGTCCTGCCCAGGCCCATTGATCTCCTGAACGAGATCCCCCGGACCGACTCCCAGACCGATCTCGTCATCCGGACCCGCCAGGAAATCCACCGGATTATCTTTGGCGACGACCCCCGTCTGCTGGTCGTCGTCGGACCCTGTTCCATCCATGACGTTGCCTCCGGACGCGAGTATGCCGCCCGCCTCGCGGATCTCGCCCAACGCGTCTCCGATCGGCTCTTCCTCGTCATGAGGGTCTATTTCGAAAAGCCGAGGACCTCAATCGGCTGGAAAGGCCTGATCATGGACCCCCACCTCGACGATTCGGGGGATCTTCCCGGTGGACTTTGCCTCGCTCGGTCGTTTCTTCGCGATGTTCTCGATCTCGGCCTTCCAACCGCGACCGAACTCCTCGACCCAATCACCCCCCAGTACATTGCGGACCTCATCTGCTGGTCGGCGATCGGCGCCCGGACAACCGAAAGCCAGACCCACCGTCAGATGGCCTCCGGTCTGTCCATGCCTCTCGGCTTCAAGAACGGCACCGATGGCAATCTCCACACGGCGATCAATGCGATCAAGGCGGCCAGTCATCCCCAGACCTTTCTCGGCATCGACCAGGACGGCCGGGCCTCCGCCGTCACCACCAGAGGCAATCCCAACTGCCATATCGTCCTGCGGGGAGGGTCCGGTGGACCGAACCACCACCCCGAATCCATCCGTGCGACCGAGGATCAGCTGAACCGGGCCGGGCTGGTCCCCGCCATCATGGTCGACTGCAGCCACGAAAACAGCGGCAAGAAGCCGGAGAACCAACCCGGAGTGATGCACAGCCTGCTCGATCAGATCGCCTCCGGCAGGAAGTCGCTCATCGGCGCCATGCTTGAGAGTCACCTGCAGTCCGGCAGCCAACCCTTTCCCGTTCCCCGCGATCAATTGAAACCGGGCGTCTCCATCACCGACGGCTGCATCGGCTGGGACGACACTGAAAGCCTTCTCCTCCACGCCCACGAGGCACTCGCTCCACGGTTCAGCTGAACCTCCTCCAACTGCCAAGATCCGCGCACATTTCGCCGGATTTTGCGTGAACTCGGCCATCGCAAGGCCCTATACTCAAATCCCTATGAAACCACCCATTCGTGTCGCCGTGACCGGTGCTGCCGGCCAGATCGGATACGCTTTGCTCTTTCGCATCGCCTCGGGCGCGGTCTTCGGACCCGACCAACCGGTCATTCTCCACATGATCGAAATCCCACCCGCCCTGCCCGCCCTCGAAGGCGTGGTCATGGAGCTCCAGGATTGCGCTTTTCCCCTCCTCAACGGGATGGTGCCCACCACCGACCTCGATGAAGGCTTCAAAGATGTCAGTTGGTCCCTGCTGGTCGGCAGCGTGCCGCGCAAGGCCGGCATGGAGCGCAAGGACCTGCTGGGGATCAACGGAAAGATCTTCACCGGTCAGGGACGCGCCATCGCCCGGAACGCCGCCGCCGATGTTCGCATCCTCGTGGTGGGCAACCCCTGCAATACCAATTGCCTGATCGCCAAATCGAACGCCCCGGAAATCCCCGCCGACCGCTGGTTCGCCATGACCCGTCTCGACGAAAACCGCGCGAAGACCCAACTCGCGATCAAGGCCGGCGTTCACGTCTCCGAAGTCAAGAAACTGGCCATCTGGGGAAACCACTCCTCCACCATGTATCCCGATTTTGCCAACGCGACGATCGCCGGGAAACCCGTCCCCGAAGTCATCACCGACACGGCCTGGTTCGCGGACAGTTTCATACCGACCGTCCAACAGCGCGGCGCAGCCATCATCAAGGCCCGGGGAGCCTCCTCCGCGGCATCCGCCGCCAATGCGGCCATCGACACGGTCCGTTCTCTCGTCAACCCGACCGCGGCCGACGACGTCTTCAGCGTGGCAGTCAGTTCGGACGGAAGCTACGGCATCGAGAAGGGACTGATCTATTCCTACCCGATGAAGAGCGACGGAAAGAAATGGTCGATCGTCCAGAACCTTCCGGTCAGCGATTTCAGCAGGACCCGGATTGTCGCCACCGAAACCGAATTGAAGGAAGAAAAGGCCATGGTGGCCGAACTCATTCCCTGACCCCGGCCCGGCGGTTTTTCCCCAAGGCGGCGGACTCCGGTCCGTCGCCTCTTTTTTTGGTGGCGTCCTGCAGGTCATGAGACTGGCCCCTACCTGCACGACGGTCTTCTAACCCGGCAAAGGATGCCGCGCCTCCACCCACGCCTCCACCGGTTCGCCCCCGATCAGGTGCCGCTCCAGGATAACGGAAAAACGCTCCGGCGTCATCGACCCGTACCAGATGCCCTCCGGATAGACCAACAACCATGGTCCCCCCCGGCAGACCCGCAGACAAGCCGCTTTGGAGCGGAGAATCGGCAGCCGGTTCGCCTTCAGGCCGGCCTTCATCGCCTTCCAGACCACCGCGCCTTCTTCCCCGGAACAGCAATCGGGACCCGTACAGAGGAAGAGGTGCCGCTCGGCCCGATCGAGCTCCATCTTTTCAAAAGCCGCCTTATAATTCCCGCTCATATCCTGCACGATGGCTCCCCATTGCTTCCAGGCAATCCATCACCATCGATCAGAGGCCGGCCATCAACGCTTCCGGATCGACTCCCTCCCCTCCGTTCAGCCTTCTCACTTCCGCGAAGAGCCGATCGCGCAAGCCATCAATCACCACCCGTGCCCCACCGGCCGCCCGGCTTTCCCGACCGGCGATGATGACGAGCATCTGCTCCACGGTCTCCCGAAACGGATGACCATCCCGACCCGTTCGGAACGCATCGATGACCGCCACCAATTGCGATCGAAAAGCCCGGTAGGTGCTCGCAAAACGCAGGCTTTCCGAACGCTCCGTGCCACAAACCTGGATGACACCGAAAGACCCGTAGGCATCGTGAATGGCCGGCAGGGTCACCGAGACTCCACCGGCGTGGCCCGCGGTGACGACATCACCACCATCCAGCGAGGCCGTCTGCACCCAGCTGTAACCCGGTCCGGTGATGGCGTAGGCCGCTTCCAACGCATGAATCCCATAGCGCTCCCAGGTCTTGGCCGTGAACGAACTGACCCAGCGCAGACCACCGAGGCTGCCGAGACGGGATCGCAGATCCAGGATCTCGGGAGCATAGCGGAGCGCGCTCGACGAAGTGATCATCGACCCGCGACAACGCGCCGCCACGAACCAGGCGAGGTCTTCCAGGTTGTCCGCCAGGGGCTTGTCCACAAAGACCGGGAGGCCCGCTTCGACAAAAGGCCGGGCGCGTCGCACATGATCGCTTCCATCATCCGTCGCGATGATGACCGCATCAACCTGGCCGATGACATCCTCCGGGGCTTTCGCCACCGTCGCAATCCGGTCGGCCGCCGCAATCAGCGGCGCCTCCGCCGGATCATCCGTCCACACATGAGTCACTTGCGCCCCGGGAATGCGCACTTCATCCAGGGGCTGCTCACCCAGATAGGCCGGAATAGCGGGATAGCTGCAGCGCTTCATGGCCTCCGGATCGTAGCCATTGACGATGGCCGACCAGGACCAGGGATGGGCGTTGCCCTCGATCATGCCCAGCATGGCCAGGCGCAGCGGTTTCTCGGAATGGTTCGAAGAAGTTGACGTGTTGGTCATGGCTCTACCAGATTTTGAACCACAGCAGGCGTCCGGCCGCAAGCTGAGTCCCCATGACCCGAAACAAGATTGTCATCATTGGCTGTGGCAGCATCGGCGAGCGCCATCTGCGGGCCTTCCTCGCCAATGATCGGATCGGGGTCATTGCCGCGGAGACACAGGCCGGATTGAGGGAGCGCATCGCGACCACCCATCACATCGAAGCGGTTGCCGACTACCGCGACCTGCTCCGCCGCGACGACGTGGTCGCCGCCCTCGTGGCCACGCCCGCTCCCAGTCATGTCTCCATCGCCACCCATGTTCTTGAATCGGGCCGGCACGTTCTGATCGAAAAGCCCCTCAGCCTCGATCAGTCCGGGCTCGATCAACTGGTCGCACTTCGGGACGCCTCGAAACGGGTCGCCGCGGTCGCCTACGTCTACCATTTCATTCCCGCGGTCGTCGCAGCCCGGGATTTCATCCGACAGGGATCGTTCGGCCCCGTCCTTCATGCCACGGTCGCCTGTGGGCAGCACTTCCCCACCTACCGACCCGCGTATCGCGATATCTACTACGCAAGGAAGGAGTCAGGAGGAGGCGCCATCCAGGATGCCCTCACCCACATCGCCAACGCCGTCGATTGGACGCTCGGGCCCGCCACCACTCTGGTGGCCGAGGCCGCCCATCAATGCCTTGAGGGCGTCGCGGTGGAAGACACCGTCAATGTTCTCACCCGGCAGGGACGCGCCCTGGTTTCCTATCAGCTCAATCAGTTCCAGTCGCCCAACGAAATCGTCTTTGACTTCCACTCGGCCGGTGGATCCGTCCGCATCGAGATCCACCATCAACGCTGGGGGACCTTCGCCCACGGCGCCGGGAGCTGGACCTGGCACGACTCCCCGGTCCCGGACCGCGATTTCCTCTTTCAGAATCAGGCCCGCGCCTTTGTCGAGGCGATGGAAGGCAGGCCCACCCGCCTCGCCACCCTGGAGGAAGGCATCCGCGCCGTCGCCTTCAATCAGGCGGCCTTCCAATCGATCGAGGAAGGGCGGAAAATCCTGCTTTGAAGGGGTCAGGCCGCTTTTTATCTACGAATGCGATCCGATTCGTAGACAAAAAGCGGCCTGACCCCTTCGACGAAGCGCGGCATCGCTCACTCTACCGCCACGCACTCGATCTCGAAGCGCAGGGTCTCCGGAAGGCAATTCGTGATTGTTGTCCGGGCCGGATACGGGGCCGGGATCAATTCGGCGTAGAGGCGGTTGAACTTCGCCAGATCCGCCGGATCGCGCACGTAGTTGCGCGTCTGCACGACCTTCGACAGATCGCTGCCGGCCGCCTCCAGAATGCGCTTCATGTTCTCAACGGATCTCCTGAACTCCTCTTCAAAGGTGCCCGGAACGATCTTCCCGGTCTCATCGACTGAGGCCTGGCCGCTGACGAACAGAAGGCCGGCGGCCTTGACGGCCGGGCTGAAAGGCAGGTGAGAAACCGGCATGCCGGGCTTATGGATGACTTGCTTATTCATGGGTAACGAAGGACGTGTGGCTCCGGATTGTCGATCGGGTCGAGGGGAAAGACCGGACGTCGAAGGTGTTCGAAATCAAACGATCGAGGATCGCCGGCGCAGGGGCCCGGGGTGTCGATGATGAACGACCGCACGGCAATCGGATCATAGGCCCGTCGATGGGCGACGGCCGCCTTGACCGCGATCGCCCATTGCTGCTCCGGCACGATCCCCTGGCTGCGAAGCTGGCCGAGATCGAACGGGGGCGTCCGCTTCGACGTGACCAGGATCTGCAACCGGTGATGACGAAGGACGACACAGGGCCCCATCTCAATGTGGACACCGTTCATCGAAGCGAGGTGACTCTGTCGATCCTCCAGGCTGAAAGCGCCATCCGAGGAAGAGACCTTGGTGCCGGCGATTTGAACCGGGCCCTCGTCGAAGCGCGAGCCCCGCCCTCCCAGGGCGACATCCACCTCCCGGCCGATCGATACGGAGGCAAGCCGGCGCACCGCATCAGGATCGTTGATCACCACAGCCGAGGGACGGTCCGGAAAATGAAGGAGCAGCCGGAGCAATCCCGTCCCGTCGCCCGGAGCACCCGCCCCGATATTGTCAGAGGGTTCGACCAGGATATTCGGGCCATCGGAAAGCGGGAGGAGAGTTTCGACGGCCTCTTCGACCGACAGAAAGGCGGGCAGGCAACGGTCCCGAAAGGTCCAGCTCAACCGACAGAGCTCATCGAGAATCCGTCGACCGGTCTCCACGGCCGCATCCTCGGCCACCGCAAGGAAGGAGAGACCGGTTTCCGGCAGATCCGCGAAGGAGAACCCGCCGGCCACACCCACCTCGAGAAGCCCGGGATGATCCCTCTCGGCTCTCCGGGCCACCGCAAGGAGGGAGCGCATCGGATCATCGTCCGTCCCGGTGACGGAGGGGGCCAGAACCATGGGCGGGTGGGCGTAGAGAACCCGGGTGCGTGCTCCTGAGGCAAGTCGGTGTTCCAGAAGATGAGCCGCCCTCACCGCGGTGGCCCGCGCATCGGTGTGAGGGTTTTTCTGATACAGGATCAACCCATCGGCATGACGGGCCATGCGCGGGGTTACATTGGCATGGAGGTCGAGAACCGCCACCACCGGCAACCTCTCCAGTCCGGGAATGCCCCGAATCCTTGCGAGCAATTCGCCCTCCACATCGCGATGGCTCTGCGAGACCATGGCCCCATGCAGGACAAGCAGGATGGCATCAGGCGGGGCGCTTCCGCGCAGGGTCGATATCAGTCCCTCCCAGAAGGTCTCAACGATGGCATCCGGCACGATCCCGCCCGGCGTGGCCCGGAGGTCCATCGCCGGAACAACCGTCCAGGCAAACGCCTCGGCCGCCTCAAGAACACCATCGATGGGCGATCCATCTCCGCGACAATCCAGCAATTCCTTGCCTTTTCGCACCGAGAAATCGTTCACCGTCGACGGTTGGTCGAGAAAGGTGTGGGTCTCGTGAAAGAGGCCCGCCAGCAAAATCCGCCGATTCGCCTTCATGCGCCCGATCACCCTCTCAGGAAACCGGCCATTCGGCGGCATGGCGCACAAACGCGCGGGAGGCCCGCTTCAGGGCCTCATCGACCAGAGCGTCCGTCGTCGCGAAACTGATCATCCAGATGCCCCGCTCAATCGCCCGGACTCCTTCCTCAAGCAGGCACCGACGCAGGTGAGCCCATCGGGCCTGATCGTGGCGAACGGCATGCTCGCGGTAATTGCGAACCGGCTCATCCTCAGCCCCGGCCTTCAGCATCGTGCTGAAGAAGACCAGGCCCGGGCCCTGCGGGCGGAGCGGGATTCCATTGCGATCCGCCAGATTCCGCAGACCCGTCATCAACCGCCGGCCCAGAAGGTTGATCGTCTCCGGATGGGATGGCCCCTGTCCGGCCACCTGGTCCAGGCACCATTTTGCCGCTGCCAGGCAGAGTGGATTGCCGTTCAGGGTTCCTGCATGGACCGCCTTTCCCAGGGTGATCGGCTCCATGGCGGAGGCTTTTCCGGCCAGCACGGCAAACGGGACTCCCCCACCGATGGCTTTTCCAAAGATCGTCAGGTCCGGTGTAAACCCGTAATAGCCCTGGGCCGATCCCGCCCCGAACCTCAATCCGGTGATGGTCTCGTCGGCGATCATCACAATGCCGTATTGGTCGCAGAGTTCCCGGATCGTTTCGATCATGCCGGGCACCGGTTCGATGCATGAGGTATTGCAGAGACAGGGCTCAAAAATGATCGCGGCCAGTTCGTCCGCGCTTTCCGCCACCAGTGTCCGCAGATGCGCGGGGTCGTTCCAGTAACCGACCACCACCGTGTCCAGAACCGCCGGGATGACCCCTCCGCTCGGGTGCCGGGCCCGGGGATGCCCGCCATCGTCCCACTCCGCGGGAGGGGTGGCGAAACCGGCGAGCCCTTCATCCGACCATCCATGGTAATGGCCCTCAAACCGCAGGATCTTCGACCGGCCGGTTTTGGCCCGGGCCAGACGCAATGCGGCCATGACCGCCTCGGTCGCTGAATTGCTGCAGCGCATCCGCTCCGCCGAGGGAACCATCGCCTGAACACGTTCGGCCACCTCGATTTCCAATTCGCTCTGGGCGGCCCAATGGGTGCCCAAGGACGCCTGCTTCGCCAAAGCCGCAGCCAGGCCCTCCGGCGCGTGGCCAAAGAGGATCGCGCCCTGCCCGATCTGAAAATCGATGTACTCGTTTCCATCGACATCATACAGGTGGGCGCCCTTTCCATGAGTGAAGTAGAGCGGCACCGGCTCCTCCATCTTGCGGATGCCGCTGTTGATCCCGCCCGCGATGCTCTTGCCAGCCCGGTCAAACATCGCCTTTGATCGCTCGAATGTATAGGGCATGATCCAAGTCACCCCAATATCCGTCATTGTCCAAGACCAAACCAATCGAAATCATGACGATAAACTCCCTTCAGAACCGGACCGTCCTCGTCACCGGCTCATCCCGGGGCATCGGCCGCGCCATCGCCGCCGCATTTGAATCCGCAGGAGCCACCGTCATCCGCCACGGCAACCGGCATCGTCCGACCGACTCGCCCACCGGAGGCACGTTCCTGCAGGCCGACCTCTCGTCACTCGAGGCTCCGGAAAAGTTGATCCAGACGGCCGTCGCCGCACATCCGGATCTCGACACCCTTGTCTGCAATGCCGGCTCCTTCTTTGACCTGCCCTTTCTGGAGATGACGCCGGAGCGCTGGGAGCAGACCATGAACCTGAACGTCCGAGCCGTTTACTTCATCTCCCAGGCCTTTGCCCGCCACCTCGCCTCCCGGCAACGCAAGGGGACGATCGTCGTCATTTCCTCGACCAATGGGTTTTTCTCCGAGGATGAATCCACCGCCTACGACACCTCGAAGGGCGCTCTCGTGATGATGACCCGGACCCTCGCCCAATCACTCGCCCCGATGGGCATCCGGGTGAATGGCGTCGCTCCCGGACTTATCCGGACTCCCCTCACCGCAAGATGGATGGACGTCGAACCCGAAAAGTGCCGCCACTACGAGAAGAAGACCCTGCTCGGACGCATCGGGAGCGAGCAGGACTGTGCCGGCCCCACCCTTTTTCTGGCCTCGGACGATTCAGCCTATATGACTGGTCAGATCCTGGTCGTGGACGGAGGACTGACCGTCGGCCAGATTGGCAAATCATGAACAAGACGCCCAGGACCATCGCCGACCTTCCCACGCCCTCCATCCTCGTCGATCTCCCGCGGCTCGAAAGCAACCTGGCCAGGATGCAGGAAACCTGCAACCGCCGCTCGACCGCCCTCCGTCCTCACATCAAGACCCACAAATCAGTGGCCATCGCCCGCCGGCAGCTTGCCGGTGGAGCAGAGGGGTTGACCGTGGCCAAGATCGGTGAAGCCGAGTCCATGCTCCCTTCGGGGGTGCGCCGGATCTTCATAGCCCATTCCCTGGTCGACCCGTCGGTCGCTCCACGATTGGCTGCTCTGGCCGATCAGCTCGACGAGCTTGTCCTGGCTGTGACCAGCGGGGCTCAGGCCGAGGCGCTCGAAGGGGTTCTGGCCTCGGCCGGCCTGACCCTTCCCGTATGGATCGCCATCGATTCGGGCCTGGGGCGCGAAGGCCTCCGCTCCCTTGAGAGCGCCCGTCATCTCGCCTCCCGTCTGCCTGCCCTGAAACACCTTCGGCTCACCGGACTTTACACCCACGAGGGACAATTCTATCAGACCACACCCACCGAGCGGGGCGCCCTCCTCGAAAATCTGGGCAACCGTTTGATCGCCTTTCGGGATGCCATTGACCCATCGCTGCCCCTCTGGCCCGGATGCAGCGTGACCGCCTCCGCCCTGGCCGGCCGGGAGGGAATCACCGGAGTCCGTCCCGGTGCCTACGTCTTCGGCGACCTCGCCCTGACCGAATCCACCGGCGTGATGGAAACCGACCAGGTGGCCCTTCATGTGCTTTCGACCGTGATCGATCGACCCGAGCCTGGACTGGCCCTGGTCGATGCCGGCACCAAGACCTTGAGCAGCGACAAGACCGGCCGGGGAATCATGGGACGGCCCGTCGACGGACGGGATTTCGTTCTCTCCCGAGCCAACGAAGAGCACGGGTATGTCGAGGGCCCGGATGTCGACCAGCTGAAAATCGGCGAAAGGATCCTCTGGATCCCCGCCCATGTCTGCCCCGTGGTCAATCTGACCGATCAGATCGTCATCACCGAGGGCGACGCCGTCGTGGATTTCTGGCCCGTCGATGCGCGTGGCCAGGTCCGGTAGGCGCAACCCCGATCAGTTTATGGAACAGGAACGCACCACTCCCGAACTCTTTTCATTGGCGGGCAGAGTCATCGTGTTGACCGGAGGCGCCGGACTTTATGGACGGGGCCTGGCCGCCCAGCTCGCCGAATCCGGGGCGACGCTCATTCTGGCCGCCCGCAACACCGGAGCGCTCGAAGAGGTCTGCCGCGATGAGGTGGCGAGGGGCCACGCGGTGACCTGCCTTCACCTCGATCTCGAGAATCCCCCTTCAATCGACGCGCTTTGTCGATCCGTTCTTGAGCGGCACGGCCGGGTCGACGGTCTTGTCAACAATGCGGTGGCCCGGCCGATGAAGGGTCCCGACGACGATCTCGCCTCCTGGGAAATCTCCATGCGGATCAATGCGACCGGCCTCTTCGCGATCAGCCGCTGCTTCGGTGACGTGATGGCCGCACAGGGTTCGGGCAGCATGGTCAATATCGGTTCGATCCAGGGGATGGTCGGGCCCGACCTCTCCCTTTACGAAGGTCTCGGCATGCAGACCGTGCCCGATTATTTTTTCCATAAGGGGGGGATGGAGAACCTGACCCGATACTTCGCCTCTGTTTACGGACGCCGGGGCGTTCGGGTGAACTGCGTCGCCCCCGGCGGCTTCTTCAACAAACAGCCACCGGCGTTCCTCGAGCGCTACAACCGCAAGACCTTCCTCGGCCGGATGGCCGGCCCGCGCGACCTCGGCGGTGCCGTCGTCTTTCTCCTCAGCGATGCCGCCGCCTACATCACGGGCGCCAATCTGCCGGTCGATGGCGGCTATACGGCGAATTGAGTCCGATCCAAAGTCAACTCGGCCCCAAGGCGTCAATCCAGATCTTCCCAATCGTCGTCATTGTCGTCACCGGCACAGATGGCCATGATGGCTTCCGCCTGACGGAAACCCGCCGTCTCCTGGGTTTCGCCCTCCCGGGCACGCCCCTGAGCCAGGGCTTTGCGCAGCCGCGCCACCATCTCATGTTCGGGTTCGAGTGGTGCGGGCGATTTTTCCGGGTTGGCCAGGGCAAAATCAAGGCCGACTTCCCGCGCAAGCGTCAGGTAGGCATTCTCAAGCTGCTCGCGGACTCCCTTGGGTGTCCCCCAGGCGAAATTGGAAAGGCCGACGACAAAGTGAACACCGCGGAGATCCGGATCGGCGTTGATCCGTTTCATGGCATCGAGCCCGATATTGACCAGGCCGTAGGTGTCGGCGCCGACCGGTGCCAGTCCAGGATCGATGATGATGTTGTCGAGTGTTCGATCCGCTTTGGTGACCAGGAGTTCAACGAAGTACTTGGCGGCCGAATAGGCGTCATCCGCATTGAGGCATTGGGCACTGCCTCCCGGCATGAAGCACTCCGATGCCATCACGATGACCTTGGTGTCGTAGGCCTTGACCAGCTCCACCATCTCGTCGAGGCGATTTCGTGACGCGGCCAGCGAGTTCACGATCGGTTGCCCGCTCCGCTCGCGATCATAATTGGCCAGGGCGACCCGGTGGTAGTCGACGGAGGGATTGTCGAAACTGATCGGCGTCGGGGAAACTTCCTGAATGGCGTGAATGACCTCCGGGAGAAAGGCGACCATCTCTTCGAGGCGGACGGAGATCCGCTGGGTTCCGTCGAGGTTCAGGGTCAGATAATCCGCGCCGAGTTCCGTCTGACTCCGGGCGAGAGCCTGGTAACCCTCGGGGTTGCGGTCGGTGAAGGCCCGGCGGGCACGGGCATAGGAATTGTTTATCAATTCGCCGATGATCCTGATGGGAGCGGACATGGTGTTGTTTTCGGATGGACGGTGAGGTGCGCGATGGTTCGGGACCTGTTTCAGCCGGCGTTTCCGCCGCTGTTTTCAAGTTCCTTGACCAGGGCGGCCGCGACATCGCGGGCATCGCCTTCACGGGTCTCTTCCCCGCCCCAACGGTATTGGGCGAGGTATTGATCGCCGGTGGTGAGGCCGCGGTCCTGGGCGGCCGCATCGATGCGCTCGACGAAGGAGGCGGGCAGCGGGATCTTCACCTCCTTGTATTCATCCCAGACCTTGATCTCGGAGGGCAACTCCTGCCAGTAGAGAATCTGGCAGGTCGAGCGGGTTCCCAGGGGGGCCGGAGCGGCGGGTTCGGCGGCGGCCGGTTTCGCGGACCGGGCCGGCCCGGAGCCGACGCCCATGAAGTCAAGGAACAGGTCCACGGCGCTGGACGCATCCTGGCCGTAGCCGTCCGCACCTATCTCGTCGGCGAACATCTGGCTGATCGGCGCACCCCCGATGGCAAACTTGACTTCGGTGCGACCCGCATCCCTGAAGCCGTCGATGACCGTCTTCATGTAGGTCATGGTGGTGGTGAGGAGGGCACTCATGCCGATGATGTCGGGTTGGCACTTGTCGGCGGCGGCCATGAATTTCTCGACGCTTTGATCCACCCCGATGTCGTGGACCTCAAAACCCGCCCCTTCGGCCATCATGCAGACGAGGTTCTTCCCTATGTCGTGCAGGTCACCCCGCACGGTGCCCATCATGAGGACACCGGTCGTACTGCTCCTGCCGGTTTCAGCATCACTCGCGGACAAGAGCGGTTTGAGCACGGCCATGCCCGCCTTCATCGCACGCGCTGCGATCAGCACCTCGGGAACGTAGAGGATATTGTGTTTGAAATCCTCTCCGACCACGCTCATGCCGGCGATCAGGCCTTCATTCAGGATCTCCTGTGGCGTCCGCCCTTCGTCAAGGGCCGCTTGCGTCATCCTGGCGATATCGTCCGCCTTGCCTTCGTAAAGGCATTGGTTCATCAGCGCGTAGTCTGGCATTTTTCTGGTGGGCAGGGGAATGGCGCATCGGGTGAAGCGCCGGGTTCAAGGGGTGAATGCCGGATCGGTCAGCCCAAGCTGCGCCCGGCATTGTATTCGTTAAGCGCGGACAACATGGCCTGGATGTTTTCGCGGGGCATTCCGGGACTGGTGCCGCCCCCGACCGACAGAATGATGCGTTCGCCTTCGCTCTTGTTCAGCACGTCCATGGTGGCGGCATGCACCTCCTCGGGCGTGCCCCTTACGCCGATTTCAAGGGGGTTGACATTGCCCATCAGCGTCATCCGGTCTTCCAGGCGGAATTTGACGTCTTCAATGTCGGTCTGCTTGCCCCAGTTCAACACGTTGAAACCGACGTCCGGGAGGTGCTCCAGGCAGGCCTCGACGTCGGCATCGTTGTGATAGAGCTTCACCCAATCATCCGGAAAAGCGTCGCAGATGCGCTTCAGGTAGGGGTGGCAGTATTCCATGTAGTGGTCCTCGTTGACGAAGCCGACGATGTCATCAAGGATGAAGATGCCCTCCACGCAGTCGCCGATCGCCGCCTGCTGGGCCTTGAGCCAGTCGATGATCAGGCGGGTGCAGAGATCGAGGAGTTTGTGGGCTCCCTCCGCACTCTCGACCAGATCGATCATGAAATCGGAGGTGCCGCGGACAAAGCCGGCCGTGCACATCGGTCCGCGTGAGGTCGCAAACGGCATGATATATCCGGCGTCGAATACCCGCTGTTTCTGCATGCGGATGCGGTGCAGGGTCATCCCCATGAAGGCGTCGGCTTCGACCTCGTATTCGTGCAGTTTGTCCACGTCTTCGATGCGGAAGAGCGTGTGGTACTCGCTCGGGGTGTTGTCCTGCCAGAACTTGATCTTGGAGCCGAGGGCGGAGGGCTCGGCGGCCATCCCGTACTCCATCCACCACCCGGGGACGAAGATGATGTCCGGGAATTCCTGATGGATCTTGAGGTGCGACTCAAACCAGACTTCGGGATTGAGGAAAAAATCCATGTGGCTGACGCCGACGTAGCCCGGAATCCAAGGGCTGTCGATGATCATGGCCATGGGGATCCGGTCCAGGCGTTCGCCGCGGGCGGCTTTCTTGAAGATTTCCCATTGTTCGGGGCGCATAGGTGATCTGGGGTCGGGTGGTTGAAAAGAGGGGATGTTGGGTGGAGCGGATCGCAAGCTTCAGGAAGCGGGCGGCTCGATGAAGACCGCCCGTTCCGTCACCTCGATCCTGGCACCCGCCTGCTCCGCCGCCTCCTCGAGAGCGTGGCGGAGCATTGTCTTCACATCGGGGCCGTATTCGAGGCGGCGCATCAGACCTTCGCCTTTGGCGTTGTTGATTCTCAGCATGAGCTTGAGTCCCTTCCGCTTGCACATGACTTTGGTGTTCTCGTCGACCTTGACCGTCATCTGCTTGATGAAGGCGCTGACGTAATGCACACCGATGCCGGATCGGTCCTGGAAATTCTCCGGGAGTTTCTGGTCGGTTGCCGGGTCGATGTCGCAGAGCTTGATCATGATTGTGAATCGGGGGATGGCGGGGTGGGCGCCCGGGTGTGCCTCAGGGCGTAGTGGATGGTTTCGAGTGCAAGACCCCATTTATGGGCCCGGCTGGCCTGATCGCAATAGCAACCGCTCTGGCGGGTTTCGCGCTTCCAGGCCATGACATCATCAAGCGGACGGCCCAGGATCTCGGGCGGTTCGGCGATCGAAGCGGTGAATTGTGCAGGGTTCCTCAGGTATCCGCACTGCAAAGCGTGGCCCGTGTCATCCGTGGCGGGCCGACATTCGGTTTTCAGAATCCGGTGCCCGTCGCCGCCGGAGGCCAGGACGACGCTGTAGTCGAAGGCGAGCGGTTGGCCCATATTCGAACAGGTGCTGCCGTCAAAGCGGAAGACGGCGGAGATCCTGCCTCCAGGCAGATGGGCAAAGCGGACGCGTTGTTCCGCCCATTTGGCCAAAGCCTTCGGGCTGACGGTGTAGCCCGCCGCAGCCTTGCGGGGCGTGGATTCTTCAATGGCGACGGCAGAGTGAATGTAGGGTCTCCGCCGATACCGGCAGGGCTCGAAGGCACACCGTTCGCAGGGAACCAGAGCCGGAGCGGCCAGGGCGTCACGGGTTCGCTCGACCAGACCGAAAACACCAAGGAGCGATTTCTTCGGTCGGAGCATTCCGCTGGGCAGGACTTCGAGGCTTCGTGGAAAGGCCACGCCGGCGCGGGTCGTGATCAGAGAAAACAGCCGCTCCTGTTCGGCGATCTCCCATCCGGAGTAACCCGGGCTGTAGTGCGGGATCGCCATGAGATTCCGGTCCGCCGCAAGCCCGCAGATGATGCCGTTCAGTGAGGCCACAAGATTTTCGACCACCGCGGCGCCATAAACCTCTGCGAAGAAATACTCGTCCGGCTTGGCCTCCCGCCAGACCCTGGAGGCGTGATCCACGATGGCGGTTCCGGCGCTGGCGGCCGCAAGGATCACGGTCCTGGCCCGGGCCGCATGCAGATAACCGACCAGTTTCGGAGAGATGAACTCGATTCCATCGATTCGAAGCCGTTCTTCCGAGATCTCCAGGGAAGCCTCGCGAAGATAGACCCACGGATCACCGTGGTTCGCGTACCACTCACGGGTCGCCTGGGCGAGGACTTTGGCGCGATCGCCGGGTTCCTCACCTTCCGGATAGCCCAGGAGGCGGCGGAACTCCGGTTCCGGCACGGACACGGTCGGGTTCAGATCGAGCTTCTCAATCATGCGTCCGTTCTCTCCCCGGGAAGGCCCTCAATGGGCGCAAACTGGCATCCCTCGACGAAAACATCGAAAAAGCGCGGATGGGTTTCGAGGCGGCAGTGTTCAACCCTCCTGACCAGGGATTCAAGATCCCCGCGTTTCGTCTTGGAGAGAAGGGCGATGCAGGCTCCTCGATCGAAGCGTTGCCCACCTGACGGATCTTTCCGGTGGGAATGTTGGGTATGAGCCCGATGCGCTTCGATGACTCCAGGTTGAGGTGCCGGCCGAAGCCACCGGCAAGGTAGAAGACATCGAGATCGCGGGTGGTCACTCCGTACTGTTGGAAAATGATCTGCAAGCCGGCGACATTGGCCCCTTTGGCCTGGGCGAGAATGTTGGCATCCGACTCGTTCAGGGTGACCGGCGGGTCGGCATCACCATCGACCATGATCAGCTCCTCTTCCCACTCGAATCGCCCGAGACGGTTCATGCGGCCGATACGGATCAGTTCACTGAAGAGGTCCACCAGACCGGAACCACAAAGCCCCTCTGCCGGACCGCCTCCAATGACGGTAGTCCTGAAGGCACCCGCGCCCGCATCCCAGGTCACGCTCTCGATGGCGCCCGGGAGGCCGGGCATGCCGCAGGAAAGTTGACCGCCCTCGAAAGCGGGACCGGCGGGACAGGAAGCTGCCATGATCCGGTGTCGATTGCCCAGGATGAGCTCGGTATTCGTCCCGATGTCCATGATGGCGATGAGACGGTCTTCATTGGCGATGTCGGTGGCGAGCATGCAGGCGGCCGTGTCCGCGCCCACGTGTCCACTGATGATGGGCATCCCATAGACACGGGCCTTGGGATGAACCGGCAGGCCGAGGCGCCCGGCCGTCGACTCGACCACGGTGGAATTGCGCTGGCCCGCGGCCATCTCGTGTTCGGTGATGGACTGGTAGGGACTCTGGCCGATCGAATGGACGTTGAGTCGGAAAAAGAGGTCCCGCATGGTCGAATTGCCGGCGATCACGATCTCGTAGATCGACTGCGCATCAACCGGCAGTTCCTCAATGGCATGACCGAGGTAGCCGCAAAGGGTTCGCTGGAGCGAACGGGAGCCGTCCAGGGTGTCAAACTGGATGCGCGCCATCACGTCGGACCCGCCGAATCGCTGGGGATTCTCGAAGGACGAGGACGCGAGGAGTTGGCCGTTCTCCAGATTGAACAGGCGCAGGACAACCGTGGTCGTACCGATATCGATGGCCAGTCCATGCAGGGCACCTTGCCTTCGGTCAATCTCCACCCCGTCCAGGAGGACCCGTTCGCCGTCGCGGGTTATCGCCGGTTCGAGTCGAAAGTCCCGGTGGCCCACCGGCAGTTCATAGGCCTCCTGGGTGATGCGCAGGCTTCCGCGGCGCATGGTATGGCAATGGATCTCGCCCTCCTCCGCCTGGATGCGGCAGCGACAGGAAAGCCTGAACCCCTCCAGCAGGCGGGCCTCTTCAGGCGAACGCTGCGAGAGAAGGCTTTCACCCGAGGTGACCTCGACGATACATTCGCGGCACTTGCCCTGCTTGCGACAGGAGGTGGGCACCTTGACGCCAATCCGTTCCGCGCAGTCAAAGACCGTGGAGCCCGACTTGGCCTCGGTGACCTGGTGATTGATGTGAAGATGGACCGGCAAGGAAGCGATTGAGGCGTTCGAGTCATCAGCGACCGGCATGCAAGGTCGAAGCCGGGATGCCGGGGCCTGGGGAAGGGACCCGGGACATTCTACGCCTTCCCCCGGGAAGGCAAGCTCAGCCGACTGCGCCGGCCCCTCAGCGCTTCGGCACGCCGCCCGGAAACCCGGAATCGACAGACAGACGGGGCACTTCGGAGTCCTCCCGACACGCCTCCAACCCACCCGAATTGCCTCGCCCATCCGCCGCCCCGATCCTTTGATCGGGGAAGTCATTCCGAACTCGAGTCATTTCCGTTTCAGACACCATGAATGCCGCCATCGACTACTACGAGCGGGCCCTCGCCCTCCTGCAACGTCTTCGCGAGACCCAGATGGACTCGATCGACCGGGCCGCGGAAATCTGCGCTGAATCCATTGCCAACCAGGGCCTCGTCTTCATCTTCGGTTCCGGTCACTCGAGCATGCTGGCCGAGGAACTGACCCCGCGCCAGGGCTGCTTCGTCGGGTTCTTTTCGTGGAAGGAATCGGCCGTGACGAATCACAGCAACACCATCGGACGCGACGGACTTCGACCCACCCTCTTCCTCGAGAATGTCGAGGGTTACGCCGAGGAACTGCTCAAAGGCTTCAGGTTCGGACCCCACGACGCCCTCCTTCTTGTATCCACCAGCGGCCTACGTCCGCTCATCGTGGAAATGGCCCTGGGGGCCAAAGCCCGAGGGCTGCCCGTCATTGCGGTCAACTCGATCGAACATGCCTCGAGTTCACGGCCGGCTCACAAATCCGGCCGCAAGCTGATGGACATCGCCGACGTCGTCATCGACAACCTGACCCCTCCCGGCGATTGCGTGGTCGAGATCCCGGGTCTCGAATGGCGGACCGGTCCCACCTCCTCGGTAACCGGCACGATGATCGCCAACATGCTGCGATGTGCCACCGCGGAGAAACTGATCGCCCGGGGACACACCCCGGTCATGCTGCCAAGTCACCAGTTCATCGGGACGCCCACCGCCCATGCCGCCGAGGCGCAACTCGAACGCTACTACGAGGCCTACCGAAGGAGCCTCGCCCATCTTTACCAGTGAGATCGGCCTAGCGGTAACCGTTGGCTTCCAGTTCCGGCTTGAGGAAGGGGAAATCCGGCAGTGTCTCCTCCGATCGCTGCCAGCGGCCAACCGAATCCGGGCGCACCGGTATCTTCGCCATCGGGATACCCATGAATCCCTCCAGGCGGCGCAGGGTCTCGTCCTGTTTCAGGACAAAGTCCTCAAACCGGACGGATAGAAGCCGGCGCGGCGGCGGGGTCGCCCTGACGATCTCGACCTGGTACTTCCAGCTGGTGGCGCGCTGCAGGAGAATATCCTCCGTGCGGTCATAAGGAATCCCGAAACGGTCGAGATCATCAGTAACGTGCCCGCCGAGGATGCAATCGCGGGGATCCCGAATCCAGAAGATATAGCGGATGGCCGGAAAGAGCCGGACAATCCACGGATAAACCAGGGTCGTCTCCGGAATCTTCCAGCCTCGATACGGCTGGTCGCTGGCAAAGACCGACGTCAGGTAGCTTTCGATCAGCCGGGTAAAGGCGGGATCAATCGGCATGGTGTGCAGGCGGGAGAAATCCCACCGCAACCCGCCGAGATGGACAACGTGCCGGGCCATGACCCGGCACGCCTCATACATCGGCTCGGGAGGCAGCAGATCGCCCGAGACATTGAGCGGTTCCCCCATGAAGACGCCGCTCGCCGTCAGAGTATGCGAGGCCGCCCGGGTTCCGGAATGCCCCCGCCCGATGACCGTGACCAGGCCCATCTATTTCCGGCTCTGCGCCTGGAGACGTTTTGCGGTGGCCGCATCCCCGATGTGCAGGGTATCGTAGGCCTCCTGGCTGGATTCAAAGCGATCCTTGCTCATCGCCCCATGCCAGGCGCCCTGGGTCTCCATCGGATTGCGGATGCCCGTCTCCTTCTCCCTGCGGGCGATATGGGCCTCCATCCGCGCCCGCAGGCAGGCGACGACGTCGGGATGCTTTCCGGCCACGTTGCGGTTTTCGAGCGGATCCTCAACCAGGTTGTAGAGCTCGATCTCCGGCTTGAAATGGAAGTCAGGCTCGAGAGCCACGATGAGCTTCCATTCCGGTGTCCGCCACCCGTGTTTTCGCATCCAGGTGCATTCCGTGATGTAGATCTCGGACTCGAAGCTGGCGCGTTTGCCGTTGACCAGTTCCATCAGGCTCCGCCCATCGAACCGGACATCGGTCTTCAGTCCGGCCAGATCCAGCAGGGTCGGCACGAGGTCCTTGTGTTGGTTGAAGCCGCCCACCCGCTTTCCGGCCGGGAGCTTCTTCGGGTAACGCACGATCAGCGGCACCACCAGAGTCGGATCATACATTCCGTGATGGTCATACCAGCAATCGTGTTCGTAAAGGGTCTCACCGTGGTCTCCATTGATCACCACAATGGTATTGTCGAGGGAGCCGAGTCCCCGCAAACGCTCGATGATGACCGCTATGCACGCGTCCATGTAGGCGATGGCTCCGTCATACTGGGCATCAACATAGAGCCGGTCGGTGATTCCGGGAGGCAGCCAGGACATATGGAAATCGCGGAAGGGCTTGAAATTCCGCACCGGGTCCATCGACTTGTTGCCCTTCGCGCAGGGGTCGCCACCAAAGAACATTCGGTCATACGGCGCCGGCGGCAGGTAAGGCGCATGGGGGTCCATGTGACGCAGAAGAGCGAACCAAGGCTTCTTCCCGCCATCCAGTTTGTCCAGCTTGGGAAGAAAAACATCATTGAGCAGTTCGGCCTTGCGCAGGGGCCGCTCCGACCAGTCGCCCCAACTGGGAAATTCAACGTAATCGTCGAATCCCCGCGAGGCCGGATTCCCTTTGAATCCGACCGAAAGCGTGGCGTAGCCCTTCTTCTTGAGGATCTCCGGCAGCGTCCTGACCTTGGGGGTCAATCCGCCCTGGTGGCGAAGGGCCACCACTTCGGTCCCGAAACAGTCACGACCGGTCAGCATCGAGGCATACGCCGAGGTTGTCGGGATGTGGGCGCTGATGGTTTCCTCGAAGAGAGTCGCCTCCTGGGCGAATGCGTCGATGTGCGGAGTCGTCCGCTTCTCGTAGCCGTAGCAGCTCATATGGTCGCGCCTGAGAGAATCGACCGCGATCAGAAGGATATTGGGAGGTGTGGTTTTGCGTTTCATATGGGTGGAATGGTCTATGATTCTTCGATCAATACCCGCCTACCGGACTCAGCGGAGCGGTGGCAGGCCAAAGTCATTCTGAGAACATCGCGTCCCTCGCGGGCGGTGGCAATGGGCGGGCGTCGGCCCACGGCAAACTCCGCCAGGGGACCGGCCAGTCCGGCGATCCTCACGCCCTGCGACTCAGGTGGCTCGAATCCGGCAATCTGCCAGCGATTCTCCGCCTCCGTGAACCACTTCAGAGCGATCGCACCGGGTGGCTTGGGCGCCCCCGCACTGGGCTGGTCACCGAAATTCTGGATGATGACTCCGGTTTCTCCGATGACCTCCGTGGTGTTCTCACCCGCCACGCAGGTGAAGGACGAGACCACTTCAGCCATCAGACCATCATCGTAGCGGAATACCGCGATCCCGTGGTCATCCGGCACCCTGGGATTAAGCAGGGTGTCGATCTCGGCCATCACTGTCCGCGGGCTGCCAAACAGCCAGTAAAGGAAATCGATCGCGTGGGAGGCGTCATCCGCCCATATCCCGCGATTCAGCTCCGGCCGGACATGCCAGGACTCCTCGAATCCCTTCATCCGATGGGTCTTCAGGCCGTGTCGTCGACGCATCATCAGGACTCGCCCAACGACGCCCGCAGCGATCAGGCGCTTGATCTCAAGATTCTCCGGATCCACCCGCATCTGCCAGGCCAGGGTGAAGCGGACACCGTGGCGGTCGACCGCCGCCACGACCCGATCCGCCTCTTCCATGGTCAGGGCCAGGGGTTTCTGCAGGATGATCGTCTTGCCCGCCGCGGCCGCGGCTTCGACCAGATCGGCATGCATCGAGGTCTCCGCTGCAATGACCACCGCCGCGATCTCACCGCGGGCGAGCAGGGATTCAACCGAGGCTTCCGCCTCCAGGCCAAACCCGTCGCAGGACGCCTTCAGACGGTCCCGATCGTGATCCCAACCCGCAATCAGCCTGACCGGAGAGTCGACCGCACCTCTCCATTCGCGGCAATAGAGGCCCACGTGGCCATGGGCAAAACCCAGGATCCCGAGCCCCACCGGAACCGGAACCTCTGATCGCGCCACCGTCATTGAAGAATGGGCATCCTCCTTCCCGGCTCAACGGGCGCCGCACGCCTGCAGGGAGGCCTGCATATGACCACGCGTTTCCGCCGCGATGGCCACGCAGGAGGGGAGGTCATACTCCTTCGCCCCGATGACCTCGAGATCGACCGGACCGGCATAACCTTTGTCGTGCAGGACCTTCAGGTAGGCGACCAGATTGATGTCGCCACGGCCGTTGGCCTGCATCTCCGGCTTGCCCGGACCGTGCTGGCGCCCCTTGCAATCGCGGATATGGACATGTTTGATCCGGTGCACGACCGCCGCGATCGCCTCGACCGGATCTTCACCGGCCCGATGGATGTGGCTCGGGTCCATGTCCAGACCGAAGGCTGGAGACGAAACCGCTTCAAGGACCTTGAGCGAAGTCGGCGTATTGAAGACAGCCCGGCCGACGTGGGCCTTGACGCAGAGGGTGACACCGTAGTGCTCGGCCCGCCCGGCCAGTCTGCCCAGCGTGTCGATGACCGGCTGCAGGCTGTCCGGATCGTCATCCGATCCCCCGGGTCCGCAATTGATGATGGGGATCCCGATCTCCACCGCGGCCTGCATGGCCGCCTCCATCTTCTCGGCATCGGTCGATGGCTGCTCCATCGCGAGCAGCTCGAGATCAAAGTCCTTGGCCAGTTTCTTGATCACAGGCGCCACTTCGCGCCAACGATCGATGACCAGGTGCTCACTCATGCCGTCGATGGCCGAGAGCTCGATCCCGTCATACCCGCACGCAGCCGTCCAGCGGAAAGCGGTCTCCATATCGTATCCACCGAACAATACCGAATTGATTCCTAGTTTCATCTGAGCGTCTCCAGTGTTTCGCCGCCGTGCATTCGCCCGACCCAACCCGGACAAGCGATGGCCCCACCTGCCGGGGTGCCGTTAATCGGGGATTGAAGAGGGGTCCTGATGAGCGCGCATCATAGTCGAAATCGCGGATCGATTCCTTGATTAAATCGCCAAAAACAAGCATTATCTGGTCAATATGGTGGACAGAAAGATCCCCGTTCTCCCGTGCTCGACCTTCATTCCCGACCCGGATTTCCCCCTGGCCATCCGCCAGAACACCCGACACGGGTCGATCGACCTGCACGCGCACGAATTTATCGAACTGGTCATTATCCGATCCGGGCGGGCCAGGCACTTCTCGCCCGGCGACGAGTACCCGATCTCCAGCGGCGACGTCTTCGTGGTCCATCTGGACGAGGCCCACGGCTACCGGGCCGATCAGGACCTGGATCTGGTCAATATCCTCTACCGCCCCGGGGCCTTCCTTGACAACGATCCCGCATTGAGGGATTTGCAGGGATTCAGGGCTCTCTTCAGTCTCGATCCGGCTGACCGGTCCTCACATGGATTCGGGACACGGCTGCATCTCTCCGACGATGCCCGCGTCCAGGTCAACCAATTGATCGATTCCATGGGGCGGGAAACCACCACGTCTGCTCCGGGGTTCCGGGCGGTCGTCTGCGGGCTCCTGACCCAACTCGCGGTCACCCTTTCGCGCCTTTACTCGGACACGACCTGGCACACCGAGGCGGCCCTGCTGGAGATCGAACCGACCCTCCAACACCTGAGGCGCTCATTTGATCGAGACCTGAAGCTTGACGATCTGGCCAGCCAGGCCGGTATGTCCGTCAGCACCCTGCTTCGCCGATTTCGCACGGCGACCGGTTCTTCTCCGGTCGAGTTCCTCCTCCGGCTTCGCCTTGAGCGCGCCCGGGAGATTCTTTCGACCACGGATCGCCGCATCACCGACATCGCCTTTGATTGCGGTTTCCGGGACAGCAACTACTTCACCCGGCAGTTCAAACGCCACACCGGCTTGAGTCCCAGGGCCTATCGTCGGTCTCTCCGCTACCTGTGACGGAGATCAGCTGCCGCTCAGGACAAAGTCGGCGATATAGTGCATGAGCAACTGGCGCCCCTTGTCATCGGCTATGCCGGTGATGAGCGGAAAAGCGCTGGTCTTCTTTTCGTCATCAACGCGGATTTCACAGAAAGCCTGCGCTGCCTCGTTGATCTCCGCGATCTTGATCGACAGGGTCATCCGGTGCCCATGGGACGACTGATTGACCAGGAACATCGAATAGCCGTAGTGCGACCGCTCGTCACAGGAGAGATAGGTGAATTCGATGTCCGCGCCTTTCAATTCGGACTTTAACCAACGTGAGGCTTGGCTGACGACCTCGCAATTGAGGCCGGGATGGTCGCGCTTCTTGTTGATGACAAGCTTGAGATCGTTGGCTGGTTCTGGGTCTCCACTATACATGATTTGCGGCGGTCGGCAGGGCTGCAGGGCAAGACGCCTGCCAGGTCCCGTTTCAGTGACCGACCTCTTTACCGCCCACCTCAATCGAATCAAGCCGAATCGACCCGGGCCCATTTACGCAGAAAAACGGAGCCAAATTGAATGGCACCAAGGCAAGTGCTGCGCCATGCTCTTCAGGGATGTCGCCACACCACTGTGCCGGCGTTCTGGCGACCGGTCGGCACCGCCACACCATCCGGCGGCGGCACCAGGTCATTGCCGACAGCACCTTTGACTGCGGTTTCCGGGACAGCAGCTTCTTCATGCCCCCTTTTCAACGAGCCCCCGCCACCTCGAATAAAAAGCGGCGCCCCGGAGGACGCCGCCCGAGATTGCCTGCCAGGCAACCCTATGGACCGTTCTTTCCGGGAACGCCGACACCGACCTGGGTGATCCTGGATCCGGCGCCCGGCGGGAATCCGAAGGCAGCCGCTCCCATGCTGGCCACAAACAGGCTCTTGCGGTCCAGTTTGCCCCGGCCAAAGGCCAGGCTGGTCGGGAAGTCGAAGAGAGGCGACGGGGCCAGATACGGCTCCACGACAGGTTCGATATCACCGGTCCCCGGATTGATACGGATGACCGGCGACAGAGGGAATCCGGCCATCCCGGTCACCGGGATGGCCGCGTAGAGCATCCCCTTCGAATCGATGACCAGTCCGTCCGGCGCCAGGAGCAGTCCCGGGGGGCCGGCGGGCGGGTAGGCACCCGCCACAACGGAGATCTCACCGGCCGATCCGTCCGGAAGGATCTGGATCTCGACGATGGTCGATTTCTCGGTATTCGCGACGTAGATCTGGTGCGGCAGGCCGAAGACAATCCCGTTGGCACCTCCCAGGGGAACCGGGTTGGGATCAAAATCGAAATCCGGCGCCAGCAGGTCGCTCTGCGCCCAGATCTCAAATGAACCGCCCGGTTCAAGTCTCCAGACAAGCCCGGTGGCGAAGACGGGGTCGGGCCAATAATCAGAGACATAGAGGTTGCCCTGATGATCGAAGGTCAGGGCGTTGGGCACACTGATCTGAGCTGAGCCCGGAAGATGCTCGACCCCTCCATCGCGGCCGACCTTCCAGACCCCGTGCCTGCCGTCGCCCCGGGCGTCAAAGGCGACATAGATGTTTCGGAAGACGTCGGTGACGACGCCGACAACCCCGTTCGCACCCGGTTCCGACGGCCCCAGGTCGGCCAGCACGGTCTCCTCACCGTCCGGGGCAATCCGGACGATCTCGTTCATGACCGCGACCCTTGGCGGACCAATCAGGGCCCGACGACTGATGATGGTATTTCCTTTCATATCCACGGCAATGCCCTCGGCACTCCCGTAAGCCGGCGGGGTTTCAACGGTGTAGATCACCTCAGCCTGACCCGGCTCCAGCTTGTTTTTCCCCTGGATCGGATTCGGCAGGGCGAGGATGACAAGGCCGATGGCGGCCCATCCTCCAATAATGACTCTCTTCATGGTTTTCCTTTGATTCATGGTCAGTTGCTCGGGGAACTCTGTTGGTTCCCCTCAGCACAAACGTTTTCCGGGTTCGAAACCGGCCAAGGAATTTTCAGGGGCACCCGGACGGCCCAAAGCGCCTGTCAGCCAAAAGGTGAGTCACCCTTCGACCGGGCGACCCGGCTGCATTCGGATTCGCCCGCCGGGCGGGCCAACCTCGTGTTCCCCGGACCCAGCCACAGCCCTTTCTTCCCTTCCCGGTTCACGTTCCGGTGCGGACTCCTCGATGGTGATGAGTTGATCCACCGTCACGCCGTTGAGTTCCTGCACCATGCCGGAGGGCCACTCAACGCGGAGCGTTTCAATGACCGAAGCATCGCCGAGCCCGAAATGGGCGCGCAGTTCGCCGGGGGTGTCGCCGTTCCCGCCAATCTGCCGCAGCTGGCTGATCTCCCTGCCGCCGATCACGGCCCGGACCCTCACCTTCGCCCCGAAGGCGGTCCGGTTCGAGACAGTGCCCACAAGACGGATCATGATCCAGTGGTTCGTGCCACCTTCGTTGCGGAAGAGTTGAAAAGAGTGCCCTGAATCATCGATCGGCTCATTGGTGACCGACAGGTCGAGGTCTCCGTCATTGTCGAAATCGACCCAGGCACAGCGCAACGACCCGAGCTTGTCGTCCACCGGGGGCGTAGGGACGACCAGCCTGAAACGGTCGCCACCCTCATTGTGATACAGAAGGTTGGACCCGTTTCCGTTGGCAATGAAGAAGTCAATCCACCCGTCATTGTCGAAATCACCCCAGGCCGATCCGTTGGCCGCGACCGAGGCCGCCGACGGGATCGCCCTGACCGCGTCGTAAAATCCAGAGGCACCTTCGTTGCGGAAGAGATGACAACCGGCTGCCGTCTTCCAAGTGCAGCAGAGCAGGTCCAGGTCCCCGTCATTGTCGAAGTCCGCGCTCGAGAGGCTCAGATCGTCGGCCAGCGAGGGAACACCACCCTCCTCCGATGAAACCCAACTGAAAGTGCCATTTCCCTCGTTCCGGAACTGGACCTCATCCTGTCCGCCGATGAACAGATCGACGTCTCCGTCGCCGTCGAAGTCACTCCAGGCGAGTCCATCCGAGAAGCCCACCGTCTGATTGGCCTCGTTGGCCACCGGGGTCATGGTCCCATCGCCGTTGTTGCGGTAAATCCGGTTCGGCTCCATGTTGCTGGTCACGTAGAGATCCACGAAGCCGTCATTATCATAATCGCCCCAGGCGGCATTGTCGGAACTGGTCGGCGTTTCAACCCAGACGCCACTGTACTCCCGAGCCAATCCCCCTCGACCGTCATTGCGGTAGAATCCATCAATCTGATCGTCGTCTGTGGCGATGAAGAGATCCAGGTCTCCGTCATTGTCCTGATCCGCCCAAACCGGCTGGTTGGGCGATTTCAGACCCGTCGCCGCAATTCCCTCTTCATCCCTGCGAAACGCCCCGCCGCCCAGGTTGCGGTAGAGGTGAACGATCGCCCTGCCCTGCTCCGCCAGGACCAGATCCACCAAGCCATCACCATCGTAGTCACCCCACCCCTGGCCGATGAAACGGGCCTGCCCGTCGAGGGCAGGTCCTGACATCAGCCGGGTGAACGAGACCGCGGTCAAGGGCCGGACGTCATCCAAATGCATCGGTATGGCCGCAAGTTCGCCCTGTTGCTCCATTTTGCGGATACGGGCCAACTGGGTGTCCCGGACACGGTCAAGCTCCGCGAAGGCCGCCCGGATCTCCGGATCGTCAAGATAGGGTTCCCATTCGTCCCTTCGAAGAAGTCCGTCCCAGTACCACCCGGTCTGCCCGGACGCAAAGAGCGTCCGCAGGTCCGTAAGCACGCCGGCCCGGTCTCCCCTCAAGGCGTGGATCCGTGCCCACAGGGCCCGGTTCTCGTTCCGGTCGGGCAGCCATGTGCTCTCGACCGTTGCCTCAATCCCGTCCAAAAGATTGCCCGCCGCCTCTTTCCGACCCGCCGCCTGGAGGGTCCGGACCACGCCGAGAGCCAGGCCCGCCCGGGTGATATCGAGCAGGTGATCGCATCGAACCAGTCGCCGCATCCATCCGGAAAGCTCCCCGTCCTCAAAGTCATCGACCGGGACCCAGCCCTCACCGGGCACCCCCAGGTTCTCCCCGTCCGGATAGACCCAGATGTCATCCACATACACGGGAAGCCGGCGGCGGAGATCCGCCGGGGCCTGACCGGTGTTCTGAACGAGAACGAGAAGATCAAGGGCTTCCCGGGTTTCCTTCCTGTAGTGCGCCTCCCTGAAGATGGCGGTCTGGTCCGGGAACCGCCGGCCGCCGCGGATATGGACGTCGAAAGTGTTGCTGTCAGGGTCGACGACATACCAGAGCTCATGGAAGACCGCCGTCTCCGTGGGAGCCGCTACAAGTTCGACAAAAGCCGTCCCGTCGCGCAGTTCCAGGCCACCGTCGGGCGCGTAACGCGACTGAATGGAGAGATCCCCATAGGTCGGCGCCGCATAGTCCGAAGAGCCGGCCGACGACGCCAGGCCCCACACGAAGTCCATGACGGCCGTCCTCGGATCAAAAGCCGGCCGTCCGATCCTGAGGTAGAGAGTGCGGCGGCCGGAGGCGGTTATCCGGGCGGCCGGCGGCAGCCGGATGGCAGCCGATCGATGGCGGGGATGCCACCGCGTAATCACATGACCGGGATTCCATTCCCAGATCTCACCCCGGAGAAAGCCGGGATCGAACTCGAGCACGCCGTCGCCGCCCGGTTCGAAGGGGTCCGCAGCCACCCGGAAGGTCGCCCGTCCCGGATCGTCCCCCGGCGGATCCGATTCGGCGGCGAAGTGGGTCCGGCAGAACCCCAGGGCCTGTTCCGTCCGGCCCTTCGCGAGAAGGGCATCCAGCAGGGGGAGCAGAGACACCGAATCCTCCGCCTGTTCGGCCCCGAGACCCGAGCCGTAGTAGGGCAAGGCCAGCAAGAGCGGATCACCGTTGGCCCCCACGGCGTGCGGGAGCCGGCCGGTCGGATTCTCCCGGAAAAAGGCCAGGGCCTCATCGACCTCGCCCCGGAGAAGATGCACCTTGACCTGCAGGCTGTTGGCCAGATCCGATTCCGGGGCCACCCGAAGGGCCCGTTCCGTCCACCAGACAGCCGCCTCGAGGTCGCCGAGGACGCGGTAAAGGTCGCCGATCCGGTTGGGCAGATTGGGATTCCAGTTCTCGAGAGCGTAGGCCCGGCGGTACCAGAGCATGGCGTCGTCATGGCGTTGCAGCCTGTAGTCGAAATGGATACCCAGGGCCCTCGCGGCATCGGCGTGATCGGGATTCTGCCGCCACACCTCTCGGAGGATCCGGACGGTCTCATCCTCGCCATCTCCTTCCCTTTCCCCGGCCGGCGGACCCCCGACCGCAACGGCCACCGGGCCGTCGGCCGGCTGGGCCGGGAGCGGCCCAAGCCCGCGCGGCCACAGGAGAAGGGCGGTCAGGATCACCACGGCCGACACGGCCGCCATCAGGACCGTTCTGAGGCGGAATCGCCGCTTCCAGGGTGCCCGCCCCCGGTGTCGTTTCGCAGGCGATCCGTCCCGGGCACTCCGCAAATCGTCGAGCAGATCCGTGACGTTCTGATAGCGATGATCGGGATTCTTGGCCAGGCAACGCGCAAGAACCTCGTCGCAGGAACGGGGCAACCCGGGAATCAGATCAACAGGTGAAACCGGATCCTCATCGAGAATCGCACGGACAGCCGACTGGGCGTTCCCGCCGAAGGGCCGCTTGCCGGTCAGCATTTCATACAGGACAACCCCGAACGACCAGATATCCGTGCGCCCGTCGATGACCCCGCCCATGGCTTGTTCCGGCGACATATAGGCGAGGGTTCCCGCCATTTGCCCGATCTGAGTGTAGCCGGACTCGTTGGAAAGCTTGGCCAGGCCGAAATCGAGAAGAACAACCGTGCCCTGACCGGTGATCATGATATTCCCGGGTTTAATGTCCCGGTGGGTGACGCCCTGTTCGTGCGCCTTCTGCAAACCAGAGACCAACTGAACCGCAATATCGAGGGCTTCATCGACCGGCAACGGCCCCCCTTTGATTTTTTCCGTCAACGTCTGGCCCGGGTAATACCCCATGGCGATAAACATCTGGTGATCGACCGTCTCGGCGATTTCGTGGACGGTCGCGATATTCGGGTGATTCAGGCCGGAAGCCGCCTTGGCTTCGTGAATGAACCGCTCCTTGGCATCAGGATCCGCGCTGAGCGACGGAGGCAGGAATTTCAGGGCGACCATCCGGTCGAGGGTCCGGTCCCGGGCCCGGTAGACCATGCCCATTCCCCCTCGTCCGATCGATTCGAGGATTTCAAAGCGGGAGATGGTTCGGCCAATCAGCGGATCCTCTTCGGGCACTTCCTGCAGGTTGCCGTCCAGCCACTCCGCCGCCTTGTGAGGATTCCGACTCAGGCTTTCCAGGGCAGGTCGGATCATGCCATCCATCAGGTCGTCAAACGGAGAATCGCCCGATTCGGTCTCTGCCAGCAGGGCGGAGATCCGCCCGTGCAGGTCCCGATCGCCGCCACAGGCACGCTCAAGGAAAAGGCCGCGTTCATCTTCAGAAAGGTCTGCGGCCTGCTCGAAGATCTCCCGGATCATCCTGAGGCGCTCTGAGGACAGCGGTTCCTGACCCGGTTCCCTCATGGTTCAGGCAGCCTGCCCCTTTCGGATCTCCAGGTTGAGCCAGGCCCGCGCCCAGGCCAGACGCCGCCGGACCATTCGCTCAGACATCCCCAAAGCCCCGGCAACCTCGCCCTGCGTCAACCCGGCAAAGTAATGGAGTTTGACCAGCTCGACCGTTTCGGGGTCGCTCACCGCCAACGCCTCCAGGGCTTCGTCCAACAGCAGCAGCGCATGATCGCGAGAGGGAATCGTCGCCGGGTCCGCCGCTTCCCAGTTCCAGGCATCCAGGTCAACCCGCTGGAGCCCTCCCCCGTGGCGGATCCGTTTCCTCCTGCGGGCCCGGTCAACCAGTATGTGACGCATGGTCTGCGCCACTGCGGCGCACAAATGAGCGCGGTTCTCAAATTCCGGCTGCCCACCTCCCCCCAGCTTCAGCCACGCTTCATGGACCAGGGCGGTGGCCTGAAGAGTCTGCAAACCACCCTGACCCGCCATTCGAGCCGCGGCCAGCCTGCGAAGCTCCCCATACAGGGTCGTCGTCAGATCGACTCTGCTCCTGTCCGGATGCGGATCACTCCCATCCCTGTCTGTCCTGCTCCTGCACACGGGCTTCCAATACAGCTCCGCCACGATGAGCGATTCTGGCATTCTATACCCACAAACCGCTCAGGTCCAGTACCTATCCCTGACAACCACGATCAGGCGCTTTCGGCTTTGTCACGCAGTTCGTAAGAAGGCCGAAGGCGAAGGCGGCAGTCGGGGATTGGGAAACAAATGCCAGGGCGGGGTATTCTGACCCGAAAAATGAGGACTATTCCCCAGGACTGAGTTGGGCGATTTCTGCTACAGTTTCGTCCGGGTCACCCGTTTCCCAATACAAACGATAATCACTCGAGCAAAGACAACGGACCACCCACCCTATGAACAGCCCCGTCACCTTCAAATCACTGACCCGAAGCCTGGCCATCGTTTCCCTCTCGATGTGCGCGACCACCCTCGTTCGTGGCGGCGCCTTTACCTTGACTGAACAGAACGCCTCGGGAATCGGAACCGCTTTCAGTTCCAGTGCGGAAGCCCGCGACGCCTCCACCATCTTCTACAATCCCGCGGGGCTGACCCGGCTCGAACGCGCCGAGCTGACCGGAGCAGCGACCGTCATCGTCCTCTCCGGAGGCTACACCGACGAGGGATCCACCACCGCCGGTGTCATCCCCATTTCCGGAGGCAACGGAGGCAACCCGGGAGGAGCCACTCCGTTCCCGACGCTCTACTACGCCCAGCCCGTCTCCGACAAGATCGTGGCCGGTCTCGGCATGCATGTTCCCTTCGGCCTTTCCACCGACTACGAGTCGGGATGGGTCGGCCGCTACCACGGGCTGAAGACCGAGTTGATGACGCTCAACCTGAATCCTTCCATTGGACTGAAGCTGACCGATCAGCTCTCGGTCGGTCTCGGGTTCAGCTACCAGTATGTCGCCGCCACTTTCAGCAACGCGATTGACTTCGGATTGGCCGGCTATGCCATGAGCATCCCTGGATTCGCCCCCGGTTCGGCCGACGGAGAAGTCTCCATCGAAGGCAACAACTGGGGAACGGGATACAATTTCGGACTGCTCTGGGAGCCGATGGCCGGGGCGCGCTTCGGCCTTGCCTACCGGTCCCAGATCGGCAACTCCGTGACCGGAGACGCCACCTTCACCGACGTGCCGGCTCCGTTTCAGCCGCTCTTCCCGGATCAGGCGTTTTCGGCTTCACTCGATCTTCCCGCTTCCCTCTCCGGCAATTTCTTTCTCCAGATCGACAGCCGCTGGGCCGTCATGGCGGACGTTACCTGGATCAACTGGAGTGTGATGCAGGAAATCGTGATCCAATTCGAGAATCCGCTGACCCCGACCTCCACCCTTCCCCAATACTGGGATGATTCCTTCATCTATTCGGGAGGGGTTCACTACCGGGCGGGAAATGTGACCTACAAGCTGGGTGTCGCCCTCGACGAAACCCCGATCAACGACCCCGATTTCCGCTCTCCCCGGATCCCGGATTCCAACCGCACCTGGATCTCCCTCGGGGTCTCCATCCGTTCGAGCGAAACCCTCAGTTTCGACGCTGGTTACGCCCATCTCTTCATGGACGAATCGACTACCAATTTCACCGACGACCAGACCCACAACCTCAAGGGCACCTTCCGCCTCCGCGCTGAAGTGTTCAGCGCCCAGGCCACCTGGAACTTCTGAAGCCGGTTGAAAACGGCGCTGCCGGTTACTTCAGATCGATCGGATCGGCTGCATCGGTTCGGCTCAAAGCCGGTGCAGATGGAAACCACCATCGACATTGATAACCTCGCCGGTTGAAAACGGCAGGTAATCTTCGGCCACCGCCCGAACGGCCCGGCCGATGTCTTCGGGTTTGCCCCAACGCCGGATCGGCGTGATCCCGTCTTCAAGGATCAGCTTGTCATACTTCGCCGTCACCCCGGATGTCATATCCGTCGCGATGATACCCGGGCGGATCTCGTAGACATTGATTCCGTCATTGGACAGACGGTCGGCAAAGAGCTTCGTCATCATGGCCAGGCCCGCCTTGACCATGCAGTAATCGCCGCGGTTGATCGATGAGGTGTAGACCGAAATCGAAGTGATGTTGACGATGCGACCGCGAAAACCACCCGCATCCGGTACCTGTTCCAGCATCCGCTTCGCCACCGACTGACTGAGGAAAAAGGGGCCCTTCAGATTGATCCCGAAGAGCCGGTCGAAACTCTCCTCGCCGCACTCGAGCAGGTCGGCCCGCACGTTTGGGGCAACCCCGGCATTGTTGACCAGCAGATCGATCCGGCCAAAGGCCTCCATCGTCGTGATCACCAGCTTCTCACGATCGGCAGCCGACGAAACATCCGCCTGTACGATGACCCCGTCGCCCCCGGCATCCTTGACCAGGGCGAGGGCTTCCTCGGCGGCCTTCTGGTTGCCCGCGTAATTGATGGCCACCTGATAACCGGCTCGAGCCAGCTCAACCGCGATACCCCGGCCAATTCCGCGGGAAGCTCCCGTCACCAATGCAGTTTTCCGTTTCATCGGCGCCCGTTATGTTCTTATCCGCGACCAAGACAACCCGGATATCGACTTTGAGCTCAAATCCGTTTGTCTGGATTCCGGAGCACATCATGAAGAAAACCTCGAAAACCATCCTCCTCGTCGCCAATGGCGATCTGCGCCAGTCCGCCAACGAAGCCACCTGGGCCGCCCAGGCCGCCATGGAGGCCAAACTCACCGAAACCCTTAAATCCCTCGGCTATCGCCTGGTCCGGGCCCATCCCTACAAGAAAGACCTGAAACACGGTTTCATCGGCAGTCAGAAGGAGGGCATGGAGGTTTTCTCGAAAATCGATCCGAAGACCCCCCTGATCGTGGCCGAAGCCGTCTGGCAGTACAGCCATCACCTCCTGCCGGGCCTGGTTTCCCATCAGGCGCCCATCCTGACCATCGCCAACTGGTCTGGCCAATGGCCCGGTCTGGTCGGCATGCTCAACTTGAACGGCTCGCTGACCAAGGCCGGGGTCCCCTACTCCACCCTCTGGAGCGAGAACTTCGACGACCGCTTCTTTCTCCGCGGCCTCGAAAGATGGCTGACCACCGGACAGGTGAAGCATCCGGCTTCCCACGTCAAATCCCTCAGCCGGGCGAAGGTTCCCGCCCGTGCCCGGGCCGTGGCCCGGCGGATTGCGACCGACCTGAAGACCCGCAAATCAATCATGGGAGTCTTCGACGAGGGTTGCATGGGCATGTTCAACGCCATCATACCGGATGACCTGCTCTTCACGACCGGCGTCTACAAGGAACGTCTCAGCCAGTCCGCGCTCTTTTACGCCATGTCCGAGGTCTCCGATCGTGAAGCCAATGCGGTCTATCGCTGGCTGGTCAAAGCCGGACTCAAGTTTCACTTTGGCAGGGATTTTGAGAAGGACCTGAACAAGGACATGGTCCTCCAGCAGTGCAAGATGTACGTGGCCGCCCTGCGAATCGCCGACGAATTCGGCTGCGAGACCATCGGCATCCAATACCAGCAGGGCCTGAAGGACCTGACGCCCGCATCGGACCTGGTCGAGGGCCTGCTCAACAATTCCGACCGACCGCCGGTGAAAAACCGCGCCGGCAAGATCATCAACGAGGGCCGCCCCCTCCCGCATTTCAACGAGGTCGACGAGTGCTCCGGACTCGACGCTCTCATGACCAATCGCGTCCACCGCGCTCTCGGACAGCCGGTCGAGACGACCCTGCACGACCTGCGCTGGGGCGACTCCGACCGGTCGGGCACCACCAACGATTACGTCTGGGTCTTTCTCATCTCGGGTTCCGCTCCGGCCGCCCATCATGTCGACGGCTACAAAGGAAGCGACTCATGGCGCCAGCCCGCCATGTACTTCCGGTTGGGCGGCGGAACCCTGCGGGGTGTGGCCAAGCCCGGGGAAATTGTCTGGTCCCGCGTCTACGTGGCGGAAGGCAGACTCAAAATGGATCTCGGCCGCGGCAAAGCGATCGAACTGCCCCCCGAGGAGACCGAGCGTCGCTGGCAGGCCACCACCCCGGAATGGCCGATCATGCACGGGGTCACCTACGGCGTCAGCCGCGACCAGATGATGGGACGGCACAAGGCCAACCATATCCAGGTGGTCTACGCCAACTCCGCCCGTGAGGCCGACCTCGCCCTCTACGCCAAGGCCGCCCTGGCCCGCGAACTCGGCCTCGAGGTCTCCCTCTGCGGCACCCGAAAGGACGGCAAGGCTTTCTAAACCAGCCCCGCAGGATAGGGAATACTCGCGCAGAGACGCAGAGGGCTCAATAAATCGACGCATCTGGGATGCGGTATTCGGATTCTCCGGTTTCAGGGCTCCCCTTTTCGTCATGAACCCATTCCCGGAGACTCTCCGACTCTGCGCCTCTGCGCGAGAATCCTGCACCAAGTCCGCCGCTCCATGAACATTGTCTACCTTCACGCCCACGATGCCGGCCGCTATATCCAGCCCTACGGCCACGCCATCCCCACCCCCAACCTGATGCGCCTGGCCCGGCAGAGCACTCTCTTCCGCCATGCCTATTGCGCCGCCCCGACCTGCTCGCCCAGCCGCGCGGCTCTTCTCACCGGGGTATCCGCCCATGAGTCGGGCATGCTCGGCCTGGCCCATCGCGGCTTCAGCCTGACGCACCCGGAACGCCACCTGGGCTCTTTCCTGAGGGAGAATGGCTACCAGACCGTCCTCAGCGGGGTGCAACATGAGTTCGCCTGGGACGAAAGCCTCCCGCCCTACGACCGCCAGCTCAAACTGCCCGAAACCGAAGGCCATGCCGCCCGGGACCGGGCGGCAGCCGAAGCGGCCGCCGCCTTTCTCCGGGAAGAACATGAATCGCCGTTCTTCCTGTCCTGCGGCTTCATCTTTCCCCACCGGGCCTTCACGGAAATCGATCCCGACATCGACCCGGCCTACGTCCAGCCTCCGGCCGGCCTTCCCGATCAGGCGGAAATCCGCCGCGACATGGCCGCCTACCACACCGCCGTGCGGCACATGGATCGGGCCGCCGGCAAAGTCATCCGTACCCTGAAGGAAACAGGTCTCGATCAGAGCACCCTTCTCATTTTCACCGTCGATCACGGCATCGCCTTCCCCGGGATGAAGTGTCAGCTCTGCGACAACGGTATAGGGATATCGCTCATCATCCATTATCCCGGCAACCCCACCGCCGGCCGGGCCACCGATGCCCTCGTCTCCCAGCTGGATCTGTATCCAACAATCTGCGACCTGGCCGGATTGGCTCCTCCCTCCTGGCTGAGCGGACACAGTCTTCGCCCGATCCTTGAGGGAAGGGCCGGCTCGGTCCGCGACGAAGTCTTTGCCGAAGTCACCTTCCATGCCGGCTACGAACCCCAGCGCGCCATCCGCACCCGGACTCACAAACTGATCCGGATCTTCGACGACGACCTCACCCCGGTCATGGTCAATATCGACGATTCCCCGTCCAAGACCCTGCTTCACCAACATGGTTTCCCGAACCGGGTCCCCGTTCAGCTCTACGATCTGCTACTCGATCCCGAAGAGCGGAACAACCTCGCCGGCAACCCCGCCCATGCGGCAATCGAGTCGGACCTGACCGCCCGACTCCAGGCCTGGATGGAGGCAACCCGTGACCCTCTGCTCGAGGGGGCGGTCCCGCCGCCGGCAGGTGCCCGGATCAATCTGCGCTCCCAATACAGCCCGAACGAGCCGCTCGCCTGAAAGCGACGCTGCGGCACCGGACGAATCGCTCGATGACCAACCCAACCCAGACGCGCCGCCGAATCCTCTACTATTACGATGGCTGGGGCCCCTTTCTGCGAGGAGGCAAACCCGAGAATCTCTGCGAGAGCATCGATATTCTCGCCGATTCCCAGATCACCACCGTCCTGCTCAGCCCGAATATCGGTCAGAGTGTCAGCTACCCGAGCGAGGTCTCGCAGCTCAGTCACTGGCGCCCTCTCAGCCCCGAGACCGAAGCCGCCCTCAGGAAGGGCATGGGCCCCTTCTTCACCACGGTCACCCACAATGTGGCCGACCTCTGGCGAACGCACAAGGTCGACAGCTTTCGCCTGATGACCGACCACGCCCGCAAGCGCGGACTCGAAGTCTTCACCAGCATTCGGATGAACGACACCCACATGTTGGGACTCGACGACGGCAACGGACCCTACACCGATCCTTTCTACCGCGAGCACCCCGAGTGGCGGATTCCTCCCATGGGCGGAGCCGGGCGGCACAGCGGCGGTGCACTCAACTACGCCATTCCCGAAGTGCGCCGCCATCGACTGGAATTGATGGAGGAGCTCCTCCGGCGTTACGACTTCACCGGCCTCGAACTGGATTTCGTCCGTGGTCCTCCATTCTTTCTTTCCGACCGCCCGGAACTCGAGCAGGACCTCTACGCCCGCTTTCCACGCTTCCCGCGCGACTTGAGCGAAAAGGGGATCCCGATCATGAACGGGTTCGTCCGCGAGGTCCGCGAGATGGCCAACCGGATCGGCCGCGAAAAGGGGATCCCGATCGCCGTCTGTGCCCGCGTGCCCTCCACTCTTTCCGGGTGTCGTCGGGTCGGCCTCGATCCCGCCGCCTGGCACCGGGACGGCTGCCTCGACTTTCTCACCGTGGCCCGGTTTCTCCAGATCTGGTTCGACTATCCCCTGGCCGATTTTAGGAATGCCCTGCCCGGTCTGCCCGTTCACGCCTGCATCGAGCACATCGTCAACGCGAAGAACGAGCAGAACCACAATTTCTCCCGTGACGCCTCTCCCGAGGCCCTCCGCGGGGCGGTCGCCTCCGCCTACGCTCAGGGGGCCTCCGGGATCACCCTCTACAACCTCTTTGTCACGCTGGGCAAGAGCCCGACCCCTGACGGAAGGGATTTCCGTCACCCCGAACCGGTCGAGGTTTTCCACGAGATCGGCGCGACCGAAACACTTGAGGGCACCGACAAGCTCTACCTCGTCGACGCCACCTTCCCGTTTTTCGATCTTCGATTCTGGGATTCCCACGCGCCCCTGCCTGCCGGCGTCACCCCTGATTCGCCATTGATCACATCCCTGATTGTGGGTGAAGCCCAACCCGGGTCGCGCCATATCGTCTTGAGAGTCGTGCTCGCATCCTCGGCCCGGGACATCGAGGTCGCCGTTCAACTCAACGGCGTCACCCAGGGCCGGGGCCGGATCGCCACCACCCCGCACCTCTTCGTCGAACCCTACGACGAATGCCCACCATCTCCCGACCACTGCATCGATTTCGAAGTGGACGGTTCCGCCCTCGCCTACGGCCGCAATGAGGTCGCTCTCATGGCCTCAAGGCCCGCCACCGTCGTCGGCATCGAACTCGCCGTCCGGACAGCCTGACTCAATCGAGTGCGCCGCGTAACCAGGGCGTCAATACTTCCGCCCACCGCGCATAACCCCGGGCCGACAGGTGCAGCCCGTCGTCGCTGAAGTCCTCCCGGGCCAGACTCACGCCCGGACCGAGCATGGCATGAAAGACGTCGACAAACTCGACCCTCTCCCTGGCCACCGCCATCCGGGTCAGCAACTGGTTGGTCTCGCGCATCTGGGGCAGCAGAGCCCATCGGGCGAAACTCGGCTTGACCGACAGGATGAGCACCCGCGTCTCCGGCAAGGCTTCCGCCATCCTGTCCAGAAACATCGCGAAACGGGCCGCCACTTCAGCCGGGGTGGCTTTCCCCGCCAGGTCATTGTCCCCTTCATAAACCACGATGACGGCAGGTCGGGAGGGCAGAACGATCCGATCGGTCACTTCCAGCAGATCCGCCATGGTCGACCCGCCAAAGCCGCGGTTGAGGATCGGCCCCAGGTCCGGAAACGCCATCTCGAGATCCCGCCACATCCGGATCGAGGAGCTGCCGACAAAAAGGACTCCCCCCGGTTCCGGAGGATTCACCCGGTCCGCCTCCTCAAATCCGCGAATGGTATCCTCGAATCGGGATGGTTCGGCCACCAATGCGCCCAGACTGATCGTGATCAAGGCGCCCGCCAGCGGTATTTTTCTCCACATGGCGCCTCCCTGGTCCCTTCGATCGTCTTTGGCGACACTATCCATCTCCCCTACATGCTCTTCGGATCCGATTCTCCTATGAGACGTGCGCCGCGGTTGACGGGCACGGGGTGTTTCGGAATCCTCCGCCTCAACCTCATCCACCATGACCACCAGACTCAAAATTGGACTCCAGGCCATCGTCCTGGGCAAGAAGTACAATGTGGACGAAGACCGCGTTCTCGACGCGGTCGCCGCCGCCGGCTACGACGCTCTGGAGTGCGTGGCCAATGACCCCGTATCCTTCCGCCGGAAACTCACCTCCCGGCGACTCGTCTATGCCGGCGCCCACACCACCCCGTCCAAGCTCACGGATGTCGGCGAGCTGGTCGCCGCCCTCCACACCATGGGTGCCGAGGATGTCTGCAACAGCGGGCTTCTCGACTGGAACAAGCGCTCGCCGCAGGACTACCGGGAAACGATCGAGATCCTCAACCAGGCCGGTCGCAAGCTGCGGGCCGAAGGAATCCGGCTTCACTACCACAACCACGATTTCGAATTTGAGAAGTCGGACGCCATCGGTGGGAAAACCGGCATGGATCTACTCCTCGAAGGACTCGATCCGAAGGCCGTCGACCTCTGTGTCGATGTCGGCTGGGTCGACAAAGCCGGTCTGGATCCGGTCGACTTCCTTCTGGAAAACGCAGACCGCGTCGGTTACCTCCACTTCAAGGACTACGATGACAACGGGTGGGCCGAAATCGGGACCGGCAAGGTCGATTTCGCCGCCGTCATCAGGATTCTGCCGCGACTGCCGGGGGCGCGCTGGATCATCCTGGAACAGGATGTAGCCCGGATCGATCCGCTAGACAGCCTCCGCATCAGCCGGAACAACCTGCGCGAGAAATTCGGACTCTGATCCTGGTATTGCCGTTCAAAGGCAGATCCAGAGGTAGGGACGGACTGCCGGGCCGTCCGACAAAGCACATGCTCTCCATCCTGCCGGTAGGCGGCAGTCGGTTTTCAGACGAAGCTGCAGGAGAGGCATTACGCCTCGATACAACGGTTGATCGAGGCGTAAAGCCTCTCCTACAAAAGAAAGAACCGCCGGCTCAGACCAGTTCGCCCTCAAGAACCGCCTCGCGAACCAGCTTGACCGGTCCGCTCTTGAAATAACTCGGTTCTTCCGACTGCGGGGCCCAGGGAGCCACCGGGAAGCCGGAAGGCAGGGTCTTTCCGTCGGCCAGTGCCTTGCCTACGGAAACCGCCCATTCCGCGGTCTCTCGCATGCTTGCGGGCAGTTCCTCTTTCCGCCTGAACTCGTCAAAATTCCAGATGATCCGGCAGAGTTCGATTATCAGTTGTTCGGTCATGGCAGTTTCGATTGCTGGGGTAGACCACCTCCTTAATCGACAGAAACGACCCGCTCCATTAGTCGAATTCCCTCCATCGTCAGGACGAATCTCGTTCGACACCCGCAAATCACCATTCCTGGTTGCGGGTTCCAAAATCTGGCACGATGATCCCTTCGACTGCGCAAATCCACATTCCACGCCATGCAACCGACCACCAACCCATCCATCTCATCGTCCAGACCCAACACCTTGTGGCTGCGCGTCATTGCCGCCCTCGTTGTATTCCTGATGCCCGTCTTGTCGCTTTCGACGTCCGGCCGGGATGAAGTTGAACCGGCACCCGAAGAGGTTTCCGAAGTCTCACTGAAACTCAATGACCTGGTGGCCCGGATCATCGAAAAGCTCCGGGCGGGGCAACGAACAGAGCTGGAACTCGCCGATGAGCTGGCAGAGTTTGACGCCCTGCTGGACGAATATGGGGATCAGAAAACGGACGATGTCGCCCAGGTCCTGGTGATGAAAGGGACGCTCTATTCGGAGGTTATGGACAATCCTGAGAAGGCCATCGAGGCCTTCACGCAATTGCGCGACGAATTCCCCGAGACCCAGGCAGGGACCACGGCATCGGCTCAGATCGCGGGTTTGGAGGCACAGCAGCAATACAGTGTGGGAAAGGTCTTCCCCGGATTCAGCGTCCAGGGACTGGACGGGGAGCCGCTTGCCCTGGACGATTTCAGGGGAAAGGTGGTGCTGCTGGATTTCTGGGCCACCTGGTGCCAGCCCTGCTTGATCGAGCTGCCCAACGTCATCCAGGCGTATCAGGACTTTCATGCCGACGGTTTTGAAATCATCGGCATCAGTCTCGATTCAAGCAGGGAAAGGCTTGAGGGATTCATTGAGAGCAACCAAATGGTGTGGCCCCAGTACTTCGACGGAAAAGGCTGGATGAACGCGCTTGCCCAGAAGTATGCGGTACAGAGTATTCCGGCCACCTACCTGCTCGACGGGGAAGGTGTGATCATCGCAAAAAACCTTCGCGGCCCGGCCCTGGTAAAGACCGTGGCCGACGCTCTGGAATCGAATCGTGCCGCACCGTTCTGAGATTCCTGTAAAAGGGTCAGCAAGCCCTTACTTCTTGATGCTGTAGGTTGTCAGTGAGGCTTCCTGCGGGTGATGGAAGGCGAAGAGTAAGGGCTGACCCGAATGGCACTAAGTTAAGGGGTATTCAGGAGGGATCACGAGATGTAGCCGCGGCAGTCTCTTGCCGCGTATCCACGTTGACACGCCCCAAGAGACTGGGCTCGGCAGGCTCACCACAGGTGGGGCGACTACACCAGACAAATACACCAACAAGAAATGCCAGTTCTGAGCCAAAGAATCTGCTTATCCTAGTGCCATTCAGGGCTGATCCTTTTCGTTCATGCAGCGCATCCAGTTGTCTGACTGGTTGGGGTAGCTCCTGGCAAGGTGCAGGCTTTCGAGATTATCTCAGGGCAGGAAATAGACTTCGATCAACACCTCACCTCCAGGATCACCCTCTTCAGCTTCGGCTACTACCGTATAGGCTCCAGGGGGAAGTCGCTCGACCTGCGCCGCGTCTTTTGATCCCTCCAGCAGGGGAAACGCCCCTACAAGCTCGAAGATCTTCTCGAACGCCGAAACCGGCGTGATGATGACCTCCCTGCCATCTTCTCTTATATATGTTCCCCACCAATCACTGTAGTGATCCTCGGAGAGGAACTCCGCTTGCTGGAACGGTTGCCCATCACGAAACAATCTAAAATCCGGATCAGCGCAAAGATCTTCGACCTCAAACTGTGCAAGCGAAGGTCCGACGACGCGGATCAGCACCTCACGGTCAGTGCCAGCGTACCAACCAGGTCTCCAAGACCCCGATGAAGAACTCCCTGAAGGTGGCACAACAAATCCACCGATCAAGGGACGGTTCGGGCGAACCTCTCCGCGCAGCGAGATATTCATCGCCGGAGCGGATTCGACAGATAACATTTTGGTTAAGGAGAAGTAGTAAGTGAAACTTCCCTCAGTTTGCCCGCCTCCTGTGGGTGAACTGAAATTGAGAACTCTCGTTGAACCAGTACCGGAGTGATAGGTGATTGTCGCGGTATTCGCGCTTGTTTTTGCATACGTATACATCTTGATCGCGCCTCCAGACCCTCCCAGGACGTAGGCCGGGTGACCCAGAAAGTAATAGGTTCTACTGAACAGCTGGGAATAGCTTCCGTCTGCGTAGAATAGGCAGGTATCTTGGTGAGCGGTCCTATCAGTGCCGATAAGTGCGGAAGTGGTCCGCAAGACCATTCCGTCTATGCTCTCCGGGGCGAAATCGGCATCTGTCCGTGTTGCCACGATCAGTGCAGATACTGCGATTCCAAAACAAATTCTGGTTTTCACTTGAGTCCTCGCTTTCTTCCAATCGGCTTCATCATATTGGGTACTCGGAACGGATCACGGCGCGGCATACACCTCCACCAGCGCTATTCCTTCGCCACCGTTTGCATCGGAAACATGGGCGGTGTAGACACCGGGTTGGACCTCGATCAGTAGGGCCGCATCGGCGCTGCCGTCGCTCAGCGGAAAGGCACCCATCTGCTGTGCGATTGTAGCGATCGCTTGTGGAGGGCTGTAGGAACCCCAGTCATCATTGGAGGCGATGGTCACGCCATCGCTGTCCTTCAGGATCACGACCGGGTTGGGCAGGACCTTGTTCGGTTTCAACCCGAACGAAACCGCCAGTTCCGGCCCGACTCCCCGGATCAACAAGCGGCGGGGATTATCCGTAACCACAATTCCCGGCACCATAAGCGCGGCGCCGGTCCCGACGCGGCCACGGGTGGATAGGTTCATCAGCCGGTCTCGCCTGGACGTACTCCCTTCGTAGACCTCGACCAGGCCGATACCCGATCCATCCTTGCCCGACAGATGAACACTGTAGGCACCCGGCTCAAGCACGGCGATCAGGGCGGCATCTTTCGAGCCTTCTTGCAATGGGAAGGCACCCAAGGCTTCAGCCAGTTGGGCCACGGATTCAGGATCGGCCTGGTCCGACCAGTCATCGTTGCTCGCGATCACTTCTGCGCCGGAGTAGACCGAGATCATCGGGTCCTCGACGACTGCGGAGGCGTCAAGCATAACGCCCATGCCCGGACCGATACCCCGTATCAGAACGGTATGCGGGACATCTCCACCGATAACCAGTCCGCCAATCAGGATGTCATCGCCACCCAACACCTGGCCGCGTGTTGAAAGATTCGAGAGCGGGCCGTAGGTCCTTGATGGGTGTCCCTCCTGCCAAGTCGGCGACGTGAAGCCTACAGCACTTTCAAAATAGACGAACGCCGCAGGAGACCCCAAAAAGGATTCATATTCATGATCACCCGGAAAACTAGGCTCAACACCATCCGGAAAGCCAGGCGCATCACCCAGGAAATAGATTGTGTTCAGGGCCGAGCACTCCGCGAATGCCCATGCCCTGATAGACCTGACATTGGCGGGAATCGCTATGCTGGTCAGACTGTTACAGCCAAAGAACATGCTCTGTACAATGCTAGTCACACTGTCAGGGATGGTCACACTGGTCAGGCTGCTGCACCCGCTAAACGCAGAACTCCCGATGCTCGTCACACTGTCAGGGATGGTCACGCCGGTCAGGTTGGTGCAGGAGCCGAACGCAGACCTCCCGATGCTCGTCACGCCGTCAGGGATCTCATAGAATCCGGCTCTGCCTTCGGGATATCTGAGAAGAGAGGTCTGGGATTTGTCCAACAAGACTCCTTCCTTGCTACTGTAGAAGGCGTTGCCTTCCCTCACCTGGAACGCGAGCAGACTGCTGCAGTTATCGAACGCAGAATTCCCGATGCTCGTCACGCTATTGCCGATGATCACGCTGGTCAGGCTGCTGCAGGAGCCGAACGGAGAGCTCCCGATGCTCGTCACGCTGTCTGGGATGGTCACGCTGGTCAGGCTGCTGCAGGAGTAGAACGAATAATCCCCGATGCTCGTCACGCTGTCTGGGATGGTCACGCTGGTCAGGCTGGTGCAGGAGCTGAACGCAGACCTCCCGATGCTCGTCACGCTGTCAGGGATTTCATAAAACCCGGCTCTGCCTTCGGGATACCTGAGAAGAGTCGTCTGGGGTTTGTCGAACAAGACTCCTTCCTTGCTACTGCAGAAGGCGTTGTCTTCCCCCACTTGGAAGGCGACAAGGTTGGTGCAGGAGTGGAACGCCCCAAGCGCGATGCTTTCGACTTTGGTGCCGATGGTCACGCTGGTCAGGCTGGTGCATGCGCCGAACGCAAGTTTGGCTATGCTGGTGACGCTATTGCCGAGGGTTACGCTGGTCAGGCTGCTGCACCCGTAGAACGCGTAACTACCGATGCCCGTCACACTGTCAGGGATGGTTACGCTGGTCAGGCTACTGCACCCGTAGAACGTGAAATTATCGATGCCCGTCACACTGTCAGGGATGGTCACGCTGGTCAGGATGCTGCACTCGTAGAACGCATACTGTCCGATGCTGGTGACGCTATTGCCGATGGTCACGCTGGTCAGGTTGGTGCACCTGTAGAACGCACGATCTTCAATGCTAGTCACACCCTCAGGGATTTCATAGACTCCGGTTCTGCCTTCCGGGCACCTGAGAAGAGTGGTCTGGGGTCTGTCGAACAGGACTCCTTCCAGGCTCCTGTAGAATAGGTTGCTTTCACTAACCTGGAACGCGAGCAGACTGTTGCAGGAATCGAATGCAAGATCCCCGATAGTCGAGACCTTGGCACCAATGGTCGCGCTGGTTAGGCTGTTGCAGGAGTAAAACGCACGATCCTCGATGCTGATCACACTGTCAGGGATGGTCACGCTGGTCAGGCTGCTGCAATTGTAGAACGCACTATCCCCGATGATCAAGACGATCGCGCCGATGGTAACGCCGGTCAGGCTGCTGCAATTACTGAAAGCATCATTCCCAATTATGGTCACACTGTCAGGGATGGTCAGGCTAGTCAGGCTGGTGCAGTAACGGAACGCAGCTGCGTTGATGCTAGTCACGCTGTCAGGAATGGCCACTCTGGTCAGGCTGGTGCAGGAGGAGAACGCACGATCCCCGATGCTCGTGACAGGTTTTCCGACGATCTCGCTCGGGATGACCACCTCTCCAATCGCGGTCTCCGGATAGTCCGTGATCTCAATGAAAGTATCGTATTCCACATAGGTGAAGAGGCCGAACTGGTCCGCATGGACGAAAACGGGGAAGCAAAGGCACAATAGCAACGCCGCGAGCCAAACCGCCATCCTGCACCTGGGTTTCCCTGTAAATCTCATCCTGAACCTCGCTTTCCTTTCGTCGAAACACATTTCGCCTCATCAGGTAAGTGCGCGAACCGGACCCGAAACCCGCAAATGGTTCGACTGAGCACCGTGTGATGCCCGGACATCCCATCAGCCTGATGACTCGCCTGCATGATCCATTCGCATCGAAACGGCCTGCTCCAGCGGCGGTTTTTCAACGCCCCGAAAGAGGGATTGAGTATGTCGGGATCAGCTGAGGTTTTCCAGCGAGTGGGAAATACCAGGGCAACTAATCAGGCAGGTTATGACTTTCGCCACCTCGGCTAATGCTCAGGTCCGAGCCAGCACCCGATCCTCTAATTCGGAAGTCTCAACTCCCCCGATACTCTTCTCCCGTGGTGCCGAAGAGGGGATTGGCTGATCTTCGATCAGGTCCTTCGGACTTCCCGATGCGCTGCGCGATCGGGACCCCATCTCCGCTCGCGGGCTCGCTCCGTCGAACCCCGGGGTTCTCGTCCCCGTTGGTTGCAAGGGAGGCAAAAGAGCGAGCTTCTCTGAACGCGCTTCGTCCCTGAAAAACATTCCCCGTGGTGCCGAAGAGGGGATTGGCTGATCTCCGATCAGGTCCTTCGGACTTCCCGATTCGCTGCGCGATCGGGACCCCATCTCCGCTCGCGGGCTCGCTCCGTCGAACCCCGGGCTTCTCGTCCCCTCTGTTCGAAAGTGAGGCGAAGAAGCCATCTGCTTTCCAAGCGACCTGACCCCAAATTTTATCTCCCGTGGTGCCGAAGAGGGGACTCGAACCCCTACACCCTCGCGGGCGCTAGAACCTGAATCTAGTGCGTCTACCAATTCCGCCACCTCGGCCCAGGGAAAACGCGGATCTTGGGTAGAAACAATTAGGCAGGGCAAGCAAAATTCCCGCGGGAAGAATCGGGCTAATTCCCCTCGCCTCCGTGATAGTTGCGGATATCGGGCAATTCCCGGACCCGCCGACCCGAAACCAGCCGCTCGAAATAGGGATCCACCAACGGCGTCACCGCCTCTTCGTCCGTTGCCCCGTCGTCGTCACGGTAGAGGTGTTCCTCTTCGTCAAAGATCAACGAGATCCGCCGGGGCTCCGGGAAAAGGACGAGCGCGGGGTTGCGCACTCGACCCTTTTTCACCAATTCCACATGACAGGGCAGGCTGTCCTTCTGGAGTCGTGCCTGGTAATCGGAGACCCACTTGCTCGACAGGCCCTCCCGCCGATTGAGAAGAACAACGTCCGAAAAATGGATGCATCCGTCATACCACCGAAGCAGCGGCGGCTGGCGGTCCAGGAGCGCACAATGCACGACCGTGATGATCCGCCCCAACTCGAAGGGCATCGTGGGCAGCCAGAGACTGAAGGCCTCGATCTGATCGATCGGATCGGCCATCCCGTCGGACATCAGGAAAAGATGGGTGGCTCCATTGGGAACCGTCGCCCTCATCCGCGTTCCATCCAGAATCCATCCCACAACCGGAAAAGTCGCTTTCAGGCCGGTCATCACCTCCTGCGATGCGGCCACCTGCGACTCAGGCACCAGCAGGCAAGGCCGATCCGTGCCCTCCAGTCCGAAAAGAGCCAGGTCCGCAATGACTTCGCGCCGTCCCGCACCTTCCGCCCCGAGTATGAAATAGATGAGTGGCTCCGCCATGCGATGACCGTAACGGATAAGGCCGGAAAAACAAGACCGGCCAGGCGGGTGATCAGGCTGGCAGCGAGAAACTGCCGGTCTGGGCCTGATGACGCATCCAGTGGTCCACCAGAACGAGCGCAGTCATCGCCTCGACGATCGGCACCGCCCGGGGCAGAACACAGGGGTCGTGCCGACCGCGCCCCATCAACTCGGCCTCCCGTCCCTGCAGATCCACCGTCTTCTGCTTCATCAGGACCGTGGCCGTCGGCTTGAACGCCACGCGAAAAACGATCTCCTCCCCATTGCTGATCCCCCCCTGGACCCCGCCGGACCGGTTGCTCGCCGTCCGAACCCGGCCCTCCCGGTTCTCAAACAGATCGTTGTGGGCCGAGCCCTTCATCCGGGTTCCCTCGAAACCGCTGCCGATTTCGAAGCCTTTCGTCGCCGGCAGGGACAGCATGGCCTTGGCCAGGTCCGCTTCGAGGCGATCGAAAACCGGCTCCCCCAGTCCGACCGGCACACCGCGCACCCGGCATTCGATCACGCCCCCGACAGAATCCCCCTCCGAGCGCACCTCCCGGATGCGGGCTTCCATCTTCCCGGCGGTTTCTCCATGAGGACAACGCACGGCGTGGGCCTCGACCGCCTCGAGAGTCGGAAAGGCGGTATCCGCCGGCATTTCAATGTTCTCGATCCGGGTGACGAAGGCGCGAATCTCCACGCCACCTCCCAGGGTCAGAAGCTTGCGGGCGATGGTTCCGGCCGCCACCCGACCAATGGTTTCCCGGGCTGAAGAACGCCCCCCTCCCTCGGGATTGCGGATGCCGAATTTCGACTGGTAGGTGAAATCCGCGTGTGACGGGCGGAACTTCCCTTTCATTTCCGCATAGGCTTCGGGGCGCGCATCGGTGTTGCGCACCATCAACGAAATCGGCGCTCCCGTCGTCCGACCCTCGTAGAGACCGGAGAGGATGATCACCTCATCCGCCTCCTTCCGGGGAGTCGTGATATCACTCTGCCCCGGACGCCGGCGATCGAGGTCGGCCTGGATTTCCGCGGCAGTCAGCGGAAGTCGGGGTGGACACCCATCGATGACCACACCGACGCCGCCTCCGTGGCTTTCACCCCAGGTCGTGATCGAAAAGAGCTTTCCAAAGCTGTTCGGCATTCCCCGCCATCTCTACACGCCCCCGGTCCCTCCCTGCAAGGGTCAAGTCGTCACACAACCCGTTCCGATCGGTTGCATCGACGGCGGAAAGGCACTTACTGAGGGCCCATGAACGTATTCATCGTCAGCGGAAGTCACCGCAAGGAAGCCGAATCACTGAAAGTGGGTCAGTATCTGAAAGACCGGTTGCCCGAAATCGACCCGACGGTCTCGGCAACGCTCTTCAGTCTGAGCAACAACCCCCTGCCCCTGTGGGAGGAGGAATCCGGCGGGGCGCCCGAAGCCGTCTGGGGACCGGTCAAAGCCGACCTTGTGGCCAGCGACGCCCTCATCCTGATTACGCCCGAATGGAACGGCATGGCCACCAGCGGCATCAAGAACTTCCTTCATCTCTGCCGGCACGACTCGGTCGGTCACAAACCGGCCCTGATCGTCTCGGTCTCCGCCGGGATCAACGGAGCATATCCAGTCGCCGAGCTGCGCATGACCGGGGGCAAGAACAACCGGATCTGCTTCATCCCCGAGCACCTCATCGTCCGGAACGTCGGTTCCGTCCTCAATACGCCCGAACCGGAGGTGGACAACCGTCATGATGCCTCCCTGCGCAAGCGGGTCGACTACGCTCTCCGGGTGCTTATCCAGTACGGCCACGCCCTGAAGGCGGTTCGCGAGAGTGGAGCCATTGATCATCAGACGTTTTCCAACGGGATGTAGGCGGTCGCGCCCACCGGGGTGACCGAGCGCCCCTGGAGGAATTTCCCGTTCAGCGCCGGGGTGGAATGCCGATCAAGAAGGCAGCACATCCTCCAGCGCTAACGATGGATTCAGCCACCCTTTCCCGTCCCGTCATCAAGGTCAGTGACCTTATGCGCGATCCCCTGGCCCTGTTCTCGGCCGGGGTCGTCGTTCTGATCGTCTGCGTCCAGTTCTGGGCACTTCAGCAACCGGCCCTGATCGAAGACAAGGGAATCGATCTGGCGATTCTCTGGCCGATCATCCCCTGGGTCGCCGCCATTGTCGCCCTGCGTCGCCCCAGCGATCGCAATCTCGACCGGCGACTGATCCCGGTCTGGCGCATGCTCGGCGTCACCATGATCGTCGTCGGGGTGAGTTCCGTGGTCTACCTTGTCCTCGACAAGACGGCACCCGAGAACGTCCTGCTCACCCTTCTGCCCGACGCCATTCATCTCCTCGCCTACCCGTGCTTCCTTGCTGCCATCGTCCTCATTCCGGCAGAAAAGATCGCCCGGTCCCACTGGCTGGGCGTCGGTCTCGATCTCGTCATCATGATGACCTCGGCCCTGATCGCCGGGTGGTTCTTCCCGGATGTTTCGTGAAGGAGTCGTTGGTTCTTTAATTTTGGTTCCGGGTTTGATCCATTCGCTGTTCTTGGCCTGAGATCGGTGTTTTTGGCGAATAGTCGATTGATCAGGCGACACTCCCCCTTACCCCCCATTGGTCAAAAAGGGCGCCGGGGCAGCGCCAGGAGGCAGGCTACGGTGGCGAGAGGCTGGTAGCAGCTTGGGTGAAGAGATCTTTGAGCGGATGATGGGAAGAGAGATGGATTCGAGTCATCGATTTCTTGCGGATGATGACGGCGCCAATCTTGATAAGCTTCAGGCGGATAGATGCGACGGTGGCTCGGGCCAGGACGCTTCCTTTGAGGACAAGACGTCTGAGGGACTCCAACAGCGTATACGCCAAGCCCGACAAGAGGATTCGCCATTGATTGGCCCACCATCGGTGGGCACTGACACGATCGGCGAAGAGCATCATCTGCTCCTTGATCCGGTTTTCCATCTCGCCTCGGATACAGTAGCGCTGATCGTAGAGTCGCTTGGGCTCGCCAACGATGTTGGTCACGATGAATCGCGGATTGGCCCCCTTGCTGGTGTGCTCGGCCTTGACGATGATCGAGCGGATCCAGCGCCAGGAACCTGCGGCGTAATCAAAGCGATCGAAGAGCCGCTGCTTTTTGCCGGTTAACTCATGAAGAGTGCGGGCGCGCTGCATCAGGTCCTGGGCATGATCGAGCAGGCGGCTGTTTCGGGCGATACCCACGATGTATTTGACCTCGTTGCGATCACACCAGCTAAGCAGCAGGTCGCGGCAAAAGCCGCTGTCAGCGCGGAAAACAAACCGGGTGCGCGGCCAGACCTGCCGCAATCGAGTGACCAGAAGCTTCAGGATCGCAGCGGCATGTTTGGCACCATCGTTGTTGCTTGGACGAAGATAGGCCACAAGCAGCTGGTCACCGCAAAACACATACAGCGGAAGAAAACAATGGCAGTCATAGTATCCATGGAAGTATCGACCCTCCTGGCTTCCATGAACCGGGGCGTCGGTCGCATCAAAATCCAGGATGACAACCGGCGGAGGGCTCTTGTGCGAAGCGATGAACTGCTCGATCAACACCTCGTTGATCGTCCGGGCGCTCTGACGTGTCTGGGCGTTTTCAAAGCGTGACAGGGTAGGCGCACTCGCCAGCTCGCAATCTTTGCCCACGGCGATCTGGTGGATGCTGTCGTGACGCAACTGGGCCGAATCGTTCAGATCCTCCCATCCGGCGCACAGCCCATAGACTCTCTGACGCAGCATTGATTCTGACTCGTGGCGCACCTTGCCCACCTGTCGTTCGTCATCGAGGCGTTCGGCTACCTGTTCGATCAATCCCAGCTTCCGGTCGACCTGCTTAACCAGCAAAAGCCCTCCATCTGAGCTGATCTCGCCACCGGCAAAATCCACTTCGATCTTGCGGCCATTTACTCTTGAAAACCCGATGCCCTTGAGGCACATTTTCTTCATCGCGTGTTTGGTTGATTATTTTGCTACCCACTGATTATCAGTGGGTAATCAGACACGCGATACTTTTTTACGAAATATCCAGGTTCTTTGTCTTCGAGCCGATGGCGACTCACGGGGCGGATGCCTCACTCGGCCGACTCTTCGCCGTATCCAACCTCATCCTCGATCTTCTCCTCCTCTGTGTCGTCGTACTGAGCTTCCTCAACGACCACAAGCCGGCCATGCGGTCGATGCTGAAGGTGATGACCCTGGCTCTCCTTCTGTTGACCATTGCGGACTTTCTCGCCGCCTTCGTCAGCCTGGGGACCCACTACGAATTCCGCGGATTCAAGAGCCCCGCCTGGGGAGTGGCCGCCGGATTCCTCATCATGACCGCGCTTCACCAGAAGCATCTCCGTTTCCACGGAGTCGCAATTCCCATCCCCCAGCTCGATCGCGGCAAGATCCGCCTTCTCTTTCCTCTGATCTCAACCGTCATGGTCGGCGTCTTCCTCGGGATGACGCTCTTTGATCGGGAACGGTTCATGGATTACATCCCGTTCGCCCTCGTCTCGGCCTTCTTCCTGATGTCGCTCATCGTTCTGCGGCAGACCGTGACCGCGCGGGAGAATCTCCGGATGGCCGAAGCCATGCGCAGCGCCAAAGACACGGCCGTTTCGGCCAGCGGCGCCAAGATGCAATTCCTTGCCAACGTCAGCCACGACCTGCGCACCCCTCTCAACGGCGTCCTCGGCTGCGCCCAGATCCTTCGGCGGGACAAGACACTCGGCACCAAGCAGAAGGAACTCGTCCGGACCATGCAGAGCTGTGCCGAACACCTTCGACAACTGATCAACGACCTTCTCGACCTCTCCAAGCTCGAAGCCAACAAGCTGCAACTCATCCTCCAGCCCTTCGACATCCGGATCATGCTCGACGGCCTGATCAAGACGTTCTGGCTCGAGGCTCAGAACAAGGGTATCTCCCTCGAACTCGAGGTCCGCGATCCCTTTCCCGAATGGGTGGAGGGCGACCAGAAACGCATCCATCAGATTCTCGGCAACCTCCTGCACAACGCGATCAAGTTCACCGAAAAGGGCGGCGTGAAACTGCGGGTTGAATCCGACGGCAACTCAACGCACTTCACCGTCGCCGATACCGGATGCGGGATCATGCCGGACCGCGTCGCCGGCCTCTTCCGCCCGTTTACGGAACTCGATGAAAAATCGCTGAAACTCGAAGGGACCGGGCTTGGGCTTTCCATCAGCCACAAGCTGACCGAAATGATGAATGGTTCCATCACGGTCGAAAGCATCGTCGGTCAGGGAACCAGCTTCCGGGTCGATCTCCCGCTGCCCACCACCGATCCCGTCGTCGAGATCCAGAAGACGGTCGTCGACTACCACGGACGCCGCCGCCGCATCCTCGCGGTCGATGACAAGGAAGCGAACCTCATCGTCATCCGGACCATGCTCGAGCCGATCGGCTTCATCGTGGATACGGCAGCAAGCGGCACCAAGGCCCTCGATCTGGCTCAGTTCGCCAAGCCAGACCTGGTCTTTCTCGATTTGATGATGCCGGGCATGGATGGATTTGAGACCGCCAGCCATCTTCTCGCCGCCCACCCGGACCTCTGCATCGTCGCGGCCACCGCCCATACTGGCGAAGCCATGACCGAGCGGGCCCTCGCCGCCGGCTGCCGTGATGTCGTCAACAAACCGATCGAACTGAACACCCTTCTGGATTCGATCAAGAAGCATACCGAGATCGAATGGGTCTTCGGTGTGATCAAGCCGAACCCCGAGACCGAGCAGAAGAAACTGACCATCGATCAGATCGATACACCCGCCCAGGCCGATCTCGATGACTTCCTCGACCTCGCCCGGCGCGGCTACGTCAAGAGCCTGGAGGAACGGGCCGAACGTCTCGTCCAGGAGAAACCCGATTTCACGCCGTTTGCCCGACGGGTGGAATCGATGGCCAGAGATTTCAAGCTGACCGAACTGGCGGCTTGGCTCGAGAGTCTTAAGGAGGGCAATCATGAGCGCAACTGATCAATTGTCCGGAACCGTCCTCGTGGTCGACGATACCCCGGGTAACCTGCGGGTTCTCGTCGAGTCCCTGAGTAACCGGGGACTGAAGGTCCTCGTGGCGACCGATGGCAAAAGCGCCATCGATCGCGCCACCTACGGCCAGCCCGACCTCATCCTGCTCGACGTCATCATGCCCGGAATTGATGGCTTCGAGACCTGCCGTATCTTCAAGGAGAAATCCGAGACCCGGGATATTCCGGTCATCTTCATGACCGCGCTCTCCGACACCAGTCAGAAGGTCAAGGCATTCGAGGTCGGTGCCGTCGATTACGTGACCAAACCCTTCGAGGAAGAGGAATTGATCGCCCGGGTCTACGCCCACCTGACCATCCGCCAACTCCAGGCCGACCTCCGCCGCCGCAACCACCAGCTCGAGGAACTCAATCAACTCAAGAACGAGTTCCTTGGGATGGCCGCTCACGATATCCGCAATCCGCTCACCACCATCCTCGCCGCCTCCGAACTGCTCGAGATGACCGCAGCCAAGGCGACTCCAGAAAAGCTGACGAAGATGGCGCAGCAGATCCAATCGGCCGGCAAACGGGTCCAGACCCTCCTGACCAACCTTCTCGACGTCAACGCAATCGACTCGGGCGCGCGCCACATCGATATCCAGCCCATCGAGGTTGCGTCCGTCCTCGAACAGACCGCGACCCGACACGAAACGTCCGCCCGGGACAAGGACATCCGCCTCATTCAGGATCTCGAATCCAATGGCGATTGCATTCTCGCGGACGATACCGCGATCGGGCAGGTCCTCGACAATCTGGTCTCCAACGCCATCAAATATTCCGAGCCGCACAAATCAGTCTGGATCACCAGCCAGCGCGCCGAAAACCGGATCAGCCTCTCGGTCCGTGATGAAGGGCCAGGCCTTTCCGAGGAAGACCTGGGCAGGATGTTCAAGAAATTCGCCCGCCTGACCCCGCGGCCAACAGCCGGTGAAACCTCAACCGGTCTGGGTCTCTGGATCGTCAGGGAGCTTGTCAAGTCCATGCAGGGAGCCATTCGCTGCGAGAGCGTCCTGGGCCAGGGAACCTCCTTCATCGTCGATTTTCCCGCCGTGGCGGCCGAAGCCGCGGCCGGAGGCTGATCGAAAAGGCAGAAGCTCTCCAGGGCGTGCTAGACACTTACGAATCGAGCGATTCGCCTCAGGCGGCGGCTGGCCTGCCATGGATCCTCCCTGGAGGTAGGGCGAGGGCCTCCGGACCCGCCACCCCTACCATGGATGCTCCGTAGAATCAGGGCGAGGCTGGCCGGGGACATCCAGCCCTGCTATGGATCCTCCCTGGAGGTAGGGCGAGGGCCTCCGGACCCGCCGTCCCAGCCGGAAACTCTGGGGAACTCTCTCGAATACCTGTTACCCTTCAAAACGTTGCGTAACACTCAAAGATGAAGTGTGTTTCCAACAGCCTCTAGGGCGTGTTTCCCGCAATCGTTCCCTGAACCGGTGAGTCGACAGACTCGACCCCGCCCGACTGAGCCGGCCTGCTCCGGGAAGGCCAGAGGGTGAGACAAAGCAGGCAGATCGAAATACCGGTGATCATGGACCAATACCAGAGTCCGGATCGGTCACCCTCACCTGCGTTTCCTGCCGCTGCATCCATGGATCTGTTGAATCGGGGTCGTCAAGGGGCAATCCCCTCCGCCTCTCTTTCATCGGTGCAGGTCTCGCAATCTTGACCCCCGCTTCGACCCGGGCCGGCGGATCACCCCTTATCGATTCTTGCAGACGCAAGGCTGCCCGTCACCATACCCGGGCAATGGCCAATCCAAGGAGCCCAGCCGGGATGCCCGTCCCGTCCCATGACCCCTACGCCGCCCTGCGATTCTCGTCCTACCTCCGCTTCCTTGCCGGGAATTTCCTTCATATCTTCGGGCGACAGATGCTCGCCGTCGCCGTGGCCTGGCAGGTCTATGAATGGACCGGTTCGGCCACCGCCCTCGGTCTCATGGGATTCCTCCATGCCATCCCGCTCCTCCTGCTCACCCTGCCCGCAGGACAACTGGCGGATCGCGTGAACCGGAAGTGGATTCTCTGCGTCTCGCTCCTGATTTCCGGCGGCCTGACCGGACTGCTCGCCACCCTCACCTTCTGGCCCCACCTGGTTCCGGACGGCCCCCTGGCCCGGGGCGCCAATGACGTCATCCGTCAGCTGGCCCTGTTCTTCGAACGACAGGTCGATCCCGATCAGCTGCACTTTGATCACCCGGCCCTGCCGGTCGTCTACCTGATCGTTTTCCTGACGGCGACCGTCCGCATTATCAGCGGACCGGCCCGCACCGCCCTGCTGCCCCAGATCCTTCCCCTCACCGCTTTCAGCAACGCGGTGACCTGGAACGCCAGCGTCTTCGGCGTGGCCAACGTGGCCGGCCCGGCCCTCGGCGGATTCATCATCGCCTATGCGGGCTTTGCCCCCGTCTACCTCTTCGATGCCTGTTCGGCCTTCGCCTTCTTCTTCCTCCTTCTACCCATCCGTTACCGCGCGGAAACAGTCGAGAGACCCGGCCTTGCGACCGAACACCTTTTCGCCGGCCTCCGCTTCGTCTGGACCGACAAACGTATCCTTTCCGCGATTACACTCGATCTTTTCGCCGTCCTCTTCGGTGGAGCCGTCGCCCTCCTGCCCATCTACGCCGACCGGATCCTCGGGGTGGGTGCGATCGGGCTGGGCTGGCTGCGGGCGGCGCCCGCCATCGGATCCATGACCATGGCGCTGTTCCTGGCGCACCGCCCACCGATGAAGCGTCCCGGCATCACGCTCATCCGGGCCGTCGCCGGCTTCGGCCTGGCCATTATCGGATTCGGCCTCTCCACCTGGTTTCCTCTCTCCCTGATCTTTCTCCTGCTGTCCGGCGCCCTCGACAACGTCAGCGTCGTCGTCCGGCATTCCCTTGTCCAATTGCTCACGCCCGACTCGATGCGCGGCCGGGTGTCGGCCATCAACCAGATCTTCATCGGGTCCTCCAACGAACTGGGCGGGCTCCGCGCCGGATTGATGGCCGCCTGGCTAGGCGCCGTTCCCGCCACCATCATCGGCGGCATCATCACCATCGCCGTGACCGCAGGCGTGGCCCGCCTCTGGCCCGGTATCCGGTCGGTCCCCCCGCTCAACACCATCCAACCCGAAAGGGAGGCCACGACTCCGGAGGACTGAACCGACGGCGGCTCCGCGACCGGACCGATTTCGAGCAAAGATCCTTCCCACCCACTTTCCCAACTGCTAACAGTCTTTCATGATCGTCGTCCACGTTCACGTTCAGGTGAAGCCGGAGTGCGTTGAAGCCTTCCGGACCGCCACCATCGAAAATGCCCGCAACAGCATTCAGGAGCCCGGCATCGCCCGCTTCGATGTCGTTCAACTGACCGAAGACCCCACCCGTTTCCTTCTCGTTGAAGCCTATCGTGATGCGGGCGCCCAGGACCGCCACCGGCAAACCGGGCACTACCAGACCTGGCGGACCACCGTCGAATCGATGATGGCCACACCGCGTTCCGCCACCCGATACACCAGCGTCTTCCCCGAGGAATCCGGATGGTAACCGGCCCCGCTTTCGAGTTCGCCACCGCAGGGCGTATTCTCTTCGGTCCGGGTCGACTCCGCGAGGTCGGCCCCCTGGCGGCCGCCTTCGGGACCCGCGCTCTCCTCGTCACCGGTGCCAACCCGCGCCGCGCCCGAGATCTGATGGACGGTCTCGAGGCAGTCGAAGTCTACCATCAGGAATTCTCCGTGGCCGGGGAGCCAACCACCGAAACCGTCCAGTCCGGGGTCGCCCTCGCCCGGTCCTTTGGTGCTGAAATGGTCATCGCGATCGGAGGCGGCAGCCCGATTGACGCCGGCAAGGCCATCGCCGCCGTCGCCACCAACCCGGGCGACCTCTTTGACCACCTCGAAGTCATCGGACGGGCCCAACCTCTCCATCAGGCTCCCCTGCCCTTGCTCGCCATCCCGACCACCGCCGGAACCGGCGCCGAAGTCACCCGCAACGCCGTCCTCACCTCGGCCGAACACCGGGTCAAGGTCAGTCTGCGCAGCCCCCTCATGCTGCCCCGGATCGCCTTGGTCGATCCCGATCTGACCCATGACCTGCCGCCCGGCCTGACCGCAACGACCGGGATGGATGCGCTGACCCAGCTGCTCGAACCCTTCGTTTCCAACAGGGCCAATCCCATGACCGACAGCTTCTGCCGTGAAGGCCTGGTCCGCGCGGGCAGGTCCCTGCGAAGGGCGGTCCGTGATGGCAAAGACGCCGGCGCCCGGAGCGACATGGCCCTCGCTTCCCTCCTCGGAGGCCTTGCCCTGGCCAATGCCGGGCTCGGCGTCGTTCACGGTTTCGCAGGTCCCATCGGCGGCCGCTTCGACGCACCCCACGGAGCGATCTGCGCCGCCCTTCTGCCCGCCTCGGTCGATGCCAACCTGAAGGCCCTGCGGGCCCGGGCGCCCGATTCCCCGGGCATCGACCGCTACGAGCAAGCCGCCCGTCTCATCACCGGCCGCAAACGGGCCAAGGCTGAAGATCTTGTCGAATGGCTCAAGACCCTCACCCAGGCCATCGGCATCCGGGGACTGGGAGCCTATGGAGTCACCCGCGACCACTTCCACGAGCTCATCGCCCAGGCCTCCCGGGCCAGCAGCATGAAAGGCAATCCGCTCCAGTTGAAGGAAACCGAACTCTCGACCCTCCTCGGCCGCTCCCTTTGACTGGTCCGCCGGATCAACGATCACTCAACTGACCTGCAGGTGAGGCCTGATGCCTCAAGACAAAACCCAACCAGCCCATTCCCATGTCTTCCACCAAGCCCCTCATCGCCATCATTGACTGGAAATCCTCGCCCCTGAGCGAACCCGAAGCCCTCGTTGAGAAGCGGGTCGTCGGGGATGCCGCCCGGGTCGAGACCTACCTTGCCGACATGGACGGCATTCTTCCCGACCCCGTCTATCAGGCCGATGCCATCCTCATCTGGCACAATATTCCCTTCCGTGAGGCCACCCTCAAGAAACTGACCCGCTGCCGCGCGATCGTCCGCAACGGAGTCGGCTTCGACAGCGTGGAAATCGAGGCCGCCCGGAAGCTGGGGATTCCTGTCTGCAACGTCCCGGACTACGGCACCGAAGAAGTGGCGGATCACGCCATCGCCCTGACCATGGCCCTCTGCCGTCAGCTTTTTCCCCTGGACGCCGAAGCCAAGAGACTCGGGTGGAAGATCCGGGTCCAGGCCAAGCTTCGGCGACTCCGCACCCTGACCTTCGGCATCGTCGGACTCGGACGCATCGGAACCGCCGCCGCCCTGCGCGCCAAGGCCCTCGGGTTCCGCGTCGTCTTCTTCGATCCCTACCTGCCCAACGGGGTCCAGAAAGCCGTCGGGATTGAGCGGGCCGCCACCCTCGACGACCTTCTCCGACAAACCGACGTCCTCTCCATCCACTGTCCTCTGAACAAGGAAACCCACCACCTCATCGGCCGGGATCAACTCAATGCCCTCAAACCCGGGGCATTCGTCGTCAATACCGCCCGGGGCGGCATCATCGACAAGGCGGCCATCCTTCAGGCCCTCCGGGAAGACCGGATCGCCGGGGCCGGGCTCGACGTCATCGATGATGAACCTCTCAAGACCGCCGAGGAAGCCGACACGCCCAACCTCATCGCTACCTGCCACGCCGCCTTCTGCAGCCAGGAGTCGGTCGAGGAAATGCGTTCCACCTCCGCCCGGATCGGTCTCGCCGCCGTGCAGGGCCGTCCCCTCGAGAATGTCGTCAACTGACCCCAGGCCGCCTCGCGCACGCTCGTTCAAAGAGCGGGACGCCCCGCCCGGACCGGTCGTTGACCTCGACCCGGTGGTCGAAGCGACCGACTATTCCCAGGCCTACTCGGAAAGCCGGTTCAAGTCCAAGATGGCCCGCTACGCCCTGACCGCCGGCCAGGCCCTGGCCGAGAAGGCCCTCACCCTCTTCTACGTGCTCCGCGATCCCGACACCCCGGCCCGGGCCAAGGTCATCATCATCGGCGCCCTCGGCTATTTCATCGTCCCGCTCGATGCCATCCCCGACCTCATCCCCGGGGCCGGCTTCAGCGACGACCTCGGCGCTCTCGCCGTCGCCCTCACCCTCATCGCCGCCCACGTCAAACCCGAGCACACCGAACGGGCCCACCGGGCCGCGGTCCGCATCTTCCACCCGCGGAAGAAGGGGTGAGAAGATTCCCCGGAAAGAATACGTAGTTGGCTAGAATGGTGCTTAGTTAACCCAAGGGTGCTTGTCGTTGTTTTGTCTCGGACAATCGTTGCGGCTGGCCGGGGACGTCCAGCCCTACCACGGATGCTCTGATTTCAGTTGGCAGGGCGAGGGCCTCCGGACCCGCCGTCGAAGAGCAGTCAACACCCCGTTGGCTGATCCGACTCTTTCGCCAACCAAGCGCCACTCTAGTTTCCTACGTATTCTTTTCCCTATCAAAACCATACGTAGCAGACTACGTTTGGTTTCAAAACAGACGGAACGGACAGGCAGCCGACGCCTATCTTCGGGATTGCCTCGCGGCCCACTCCCGCCATCATCGCCGTCGTTTCACTCGCTCCAACCCCGCCCTGAAAGACCGATCGTGATGAAAAAATACCTGCTGGCACCCTTCCTTGGCGCCCTTGCCATGTTCATCTGGGGATTCGTCTATTACGGAATCTCCGGGATCCCCTACCAGGCCCTCCAACCCGCCCGGGACGTCGGACCGGCCCTCGACAAGCTGTTTCCCACCTCCGGCACCTACATCATTCCCGACCCGCGGACCGAAGAACCCGCCCTGTCCCGGCAACTCGAGGCCGGACCCTTCGCCACCGTCCACATCACCAAGGGCGCCATGCCGGCCATGGATCCGGTGGTCATGGTGAGCGGTTTCGTCCTCGAATTCGTCTCCTGCCTGCTCCTCGTCATCCTCCTCGGCCTCACCCGGATCGGTGGCTACCCGGACCGGGTCATCTTCGTCATCGTTGCCGGGGTTCTCATGGCTTTCTTCGCCCATGGCGGCCAGGCCGTCTGGTGGCACCAGGATTGGAACTGGCAACTTCGCACCATCATTCACGACGTGGTCGCCTTCGGGTTGGCCGGGGCGGTCATCGCCGGATTCATCAAGTCCGGCAAATAGGTCGGGCCGCCGCACCCACCGGCAGCCCCGGTCGGACGGGGCTCCAAGTGTAATGTAATTCTGGATACGTCCGGTTTCGATTCGGTTCTTGCCTGGGCCGCCTTTCGATGATCCGCTTGCGGGATGAAAGCCCGAACCGACCGATCAACCGGATGATGGACCGCGACTACTGGGAGAACGTCGCCGATTCCTACGACACCGAGATTTTCAGCGTCCTCGAACACGACTCCGACCAGTTGATCGGCCGGCGGATCGAGCGATTCGGCGACCCGGAGGCCGCCGCGGCCGACCTCGGTTGCGGAGTCGGCCATTTCATCCCGCTGCTGGCGGAGAATTTCGGACGGGTTCTGGCCTGTGATCTCTCGGCCCAATGCCTTGATCAGGCCCGGGAGCGCTACGCCGACCTTGCATCCGTCGACTATGCGCGGGTGGACCTGGCGGGGCGGCCGAATGCCAGACCCGATTTCGATTTCGCACTCTGTATCAACGTTCTGATCACAGAGGATCTTGCCGCGAGGTCCCGCGCCCTGCGCAACCTGTCCGGCTACCTCCGGGAGGGCGGCCATCTGATTCTCGTCGTCCCCTCCCTCGAATCCGCCCTCCTGACCAGCGCCCGGATCATCCAGTGGAATCTTCGCGACGGCCACGCACCCGCGGAGGCGGCTTGCCTGGGCCTTCCACGCCACGGTTCGGTCCGCCAGCTTCACCGCGGCAATCTGCCGATCGATGGAGTTCCGACCAAACACTACCTTCGCGAGGAGCTCGAATTCCTGCTTCCCGATCACGGATTCGAAATCGAGGAAATGGAAAAAATCCCCTATTCGTGGTCGACCGAATTCGACGACCCGCCCGCCTGGATGCAGCAACCGCATCCGTGGGACTGGATGGTGGTGGCCCGGCGGGAGTAGCCGGTTCCCGGGATCAGCCCCGGTCTATTCCGCGTCCCCGAACCTCACGCAAACCGGCCGGGGAACACTCACCTTCATGTCGGTCCGCATGAGGTGTCCTTCGTCGCCAATGCGGAAGACAACAATCGAGTTGGAATTCTGATTGGCCGCAAAGAGGAAGCCCCCGGTCGGATCGATGGCGAAGTTCCGGGGATTCATCCCGCCGCTGGGGACATGACCCATCGAACGCAATAAGCCGGTGCCCTGGTCGACGGCAAAGAGGGCGATGGAATCATGGCCCCGGTTCGAAGCGTAGAGGAACTTCCCGTTCGGATGCACCAGCACCTCGGCACCGGAACGCTCGCCCTCCCAACCGCCAGGGAGCATGTCGATGGTCTGAATCGGTTCCATCCCGCCGGTCGACGCCTGATAGGAAAACACCGTCAGGTTTCCGGCCATCTCATTGAGGACGTAAACACGAGCCCCATCCCGGCTGAAAGCCAGGTGGCGCGGACCGGAGCCCGGTTCAACCTGCGAGAATGGTGGAAAATTCGGGATGAGGCGGCCGTCCTCGGGGTCAAACCAATAGATCATGACCTTGTCCAGACCCAGGTCGGCGACCAGGGCCCGCCGTCCATCCGGAGTCAGGTTGATGGAATGGGCGTGGGGGCTGCTCTGCCGGACGGGATCCGCGCTGCGACCCGTGTGTTTGAGGTTCGCCCCGCTTTCCCCCAGCCGACCGTCCGCCTCAATCTCGAGGGTGGCCACGCTCCCGTCGCCGTAGTTGGCCACCAGCACCCAGCGGCCACCTGGATCCACCACGAGATGACACGGGCCAAACCCTCCCGAAGACCGCTGATTGAGCCGGGCCAATCCGCCGGTCATTCCATCGATGGCGAAGGCGACGACCTGATTCGCATCGGGCTCTCCCGTTTCGCCGACCGCATAGAGGTAACGCCCGTTCGGGTGAACCGCCACAAACGCGGGATTGGCACACCTCCCGACCTGACCGGTCAGTTCGAGGGTCTCCGCCGAGGGATCAAAGCGCAGAACATGGACGCCGCCCTCCGGGTCGTCCCCGGTGTAGGTACCGACGAAAACAAAAAACGCACCTGCGGCCGCATGACCCATAAGCACCGAGATTAGGGAGAGCAAAACGAAAAAGACGAGTCTCGAACCAGGAATGGTCAAACCAAATCAGAGTTGACGCTTGAGCGCGGTCACGAGCCGGTCAACCACCTCGGGTCGGGCGTTCCCGCCCATCAGGCCGATTCGCCAAATCTTCCCGGCAAGCGGCCCCAGGCCACCTCCAACCTCAATGTCATCCTCCTTGAGCAGGCGACCGCGCACGGCCGCCTCATCCAGCCCATCCGGCAATCGCAGAGTGGTCAGCGGATGCAATCGGCAGGAGGCCTCAACCAAGGGCTCGAACCCGAGCGGCTTCATCTGGCCGATCAGGTACTCCGCCGCCGCCCGATGCCGCTGCCATCGGGCCTCAAGCCCTTCCTCGAGAATCAACCGAAGCGCCTCATTCAGGGCGTAGACCATGTTGACCGGAGCCGTATGGTGGTAGGCTCGGGCGCCGCCGCGGCCGGTGCCGACATAAGCCAGCAATTCCTTCAGGTTGAGGTAGAAACTGGGGACAGGCGACCGCCGGTTCTCAAACGACTTCACCGCACGGTCCGAAACGGTCACCGGCGACAGCCCCGGAGGACAACCCAGACACTTCTGGGTGCCGGAAAACGCGAGATCCACTCCCCATAAGTCAATCTCCACCGGCATGCCGGAAAGCGAAGTCACGCAATCGATGGAAAAGAGAGCTCCCCGCTGATGCGCGAAGTCCGCCATCCCGGCCATGTCCTGATAGACCCCGGTCGAAGTCTCGCCACTGACGACATGAACCAGCTTGGGACGGACTTCGTCGATGGCGGCAAAGAGAACATCGCGGTCGACCGGCTTGCCCCATTCGAAAGGCACGCGGCGGGTCTCCACCCCCATGTTCTCGGTCAGGTTGGCCATCCGCATGCCAAAGACACCGTGCACCGCCACCACCGCCCGGTCGCCCGGCTCAAGAAAATTGACCGCGATGAACTCCATTCCGGCACTACCGGTCCCGGAGACCGCAAAAGTCACCGGATTCGTGGTCCGCATGATCCGGCGCAGCTGGTCCTTGGTCTCATCCATGATCGCGATGAAATCGGGATCAAGATGTCCGAGCGTCGGCTGGGCCAGCGCCTTGAGCACGCTGGGCGCCGGATTGCAGGGACCGGGGCCGAGAAGAAGCTTCTCGCGAATCGGAATGTGGCTCATGAGTCAATGAGATGACCGCATCTCAACGGGTCAAACGTGAAAGACAGCGATCTGCCGCCTCGTCCGTTCCGAGGGTCACCCCTTCTTCAGGACCATCAGGATCTCATGGCTGTCCGCTTCGGCCGGATGACAGTCCATCACCGTCCAATCCAGTCCGAGCCGTCTGATGGTTTCCCTGACAAATGCCTCAAATGTGACACTGTTCCAGACATGGGCATGCTCCCGCCGACGACGGCAATGGGCGATATCGTCGGCAATCCTCCGATCAGGGTCCTCAAAGACATGTTTGCCGACATGCCGAAGAAAGTCCATGTAGTGCTCATCCGAGACCGTTTCCACTCCCTCCTCATATTCCGCCCAGAGGTGATCAAAGGAGGTCAGCGCCCTCTCCCGGTCGTAGGTATACCTCATGTCCGGCGCGGCGATGACCGCAAGTCCTCCCGGTCGACAGATGAAGTGAATGTCCTCCAGCATGGCCACCGGATTGGCCACATGTTCGATCACATGATTGGCGATGACAAAATCCACGCTCGCCGAGCCCACTTTTCTCAGGTCCCTCCGGTCAAGATCACCAACATGGTCGACCTGAACCAGGCGGCTATGGTCCAGTTCCGGGAACGCAGCGATCGCACTCTCTCTGTCCATCGCATCGAAATACCTGACCGTGGCTCCGGCCGGAACCGGGGTCGCTTCATGCAGAGCCCCTATCTCCAGCCCCGACCCGACCAGCCGGGCACACGCTGCCTTCCGGTATTTCATAACTGGGGCCCACTATTCGCGGAGAGGGACAGGGCGCAAGACCTCAGGACGATCGGTCACGAATCCCGGGGCCCGCCGGATTCCACCGTTCAGGCCACCGCCGGAACCCCCGTCTCCGACACCGCAGCCTTCTCCGGTCTGACCCACTGGCTCACGATCAACGAGACGAAGGCCAGGGCCGCCCCGGCATAGAATATCACCTCGTATCCGAAATAGTACCAGACAAACCCGCCGACCAGAGGAGCGGTCACCGCAGCCGCGTGGTTCATGGTGACCCCCATCGAGAGGGTCGGCTTGAGATCCTCGCTTGGGGCAATCTTGTAGAGGTAGGTCGTCAGGGCGATGCCTCCAAAAAAGATGACATTGTCGAGGCAATAGAGCACATAGAGGGTCGGACGGTGGGTGACGGTCGCGTAGCCCGTAAAAACCAGGATCAGTCCGAGGTAACTCCAGCTGAGCATCCGCCTCTCCCCAAACCGATCAACCCAACGTCCGACCGTCGGCCCGGTCAGGGTGACCAGGATCTGGTTGATCAGAACCAGGACCATCGTCGTGGTGATCGGCATGCCGTGCACCTTGACCAGGGCAAAGATGGCGAAGGTGATGAACATCTGCTTGCGGCACCCCTGCAGGAACTGGAGCAGGTAGTAGACGGTATAACGGCGTCGGAAAACAAAGGACTTTTCGCCGGTCACCCGGCGGCGTGAGGCGAAGAAGATGGTCAACCCACCCACCATGGTGACCCCTCCGGCCATGATGAAGAGTCCGTTGTAGCCGATGAAGCGGTAGAACCCCAGACAAAGCCCGATGGCCAGGAGCCACCCTACGCTGGCCACCGCCCGCAGTTGCCCCAGCCACCTCCCCTTGGTCTGCCCGGGGGAGAATTGCAGGGCCATCGACTGCTCGAGCGGTATCCACGCGTGGAAGCCGATACTCCAGATGACCGAAAAGATCGCCAGGGAATAGACATTGTCCACGACCGCATACGCCATCAATCCTCCGCCCATCAGGATGAGGGACAACCCGGCGAAGAGCGGAGCGGCCAAACCCGCAAGGACTGCGATGATCAGCGCATTGAGGAAGCCGGGGACTTCCCGCAGCGCCTCGATGACTCCAAGCTGGTCGGCTTCGATCTGCAGGCGATCGACAATGAAGTTGTTGAAGAGGGTCAACTGGACCCCGAAAAACAGGCCGACCGAAAAGACGGCGACCGCCAATAGGGTAAAGTCCCTGTTCCACTGACGGATTGCCTCTATGGGTCGAGCCACTCCTCCATGCTCATCGGGCAGATCCACCCAGGCAAGCAGCGAGTGGCCTACTCAATCTGGGGAAACCTCAATTCCACCTCTCAATCCCGGCGAACCTGAACCGATTTTCAGACCAGGGGAGAATCCAAGAGACCGTGCGCCGCATCCATTACGCCATCCTGATCGGTCAGCTGCTGTCATTCGCACTGATCATCACCTTCATCTTCGCGGATGCCACTTTCGGGTTCGTCAACACCCTCGTCGGCGACGAACCCTCCGCCTTCTTCAACAGCCATACCGCCTCCGCCTGCCTCGTGGGCATCGTCGGTGCGGCCAGCATCTGGGTGAGTTATTTCTATATACGGAAATCCCAGACCATGCGCGACTGGATCGTTCTCTGCGCCTGGACCCAACGGGTGAAGTCCGGCAACCAATGGATCACGATATCCGAGTTCCTCTCCGACCACCTCGGCTACAATGTGTCTCACGGCATGTCCGAGGAGGTGGTCGAGGAATTGCGGACCGAGATCGATTCCAACTGGCGAAAACTGAAAACAGTCACCGACCAGGCGGAATCGGCCGAGACTGCGGCGGCCCCACCTGCCCCCAGGCCACCACCGGGCATGCCCCTGAAGCAACGTCCAAACCGGCGCCCGCCGGTTTTTCCCTCATCCACCTGAGGGACGGTCCGGCGGATTTCGCGATTCCGGGGACAGCCGCTTCCCTGCCCGTCCCGGCGGCAGCGGCATTTCCAATCCGCCGGAAGCCTCACCGGCACGGATTCAGAAGACCTTCCGGACCGAGAGGATGAACTGCCTCCCCATACCCGGAATGGAATCCCCCGGGTTCAAGGTGCCACTCGACGGACCGAGCGCCCCGTCCGCCACGGGAGCCTGCAGGTATTCATGGTAACGTCGATCGAAGAGATTCTCAATTGAGAGCTCGACCTGCCAACCCCGACCCGCCTCGACAACCGATCTCAGATTCCAGAGGTCGAAATCCTCCGTATCCCGGTAGAGGGGCATCGCTTCAGGATCCGGATTCGTCCGGGCGCCGACGATCCGGGTCTCCATTCTCAGAAGGACCCGAGGGAGCCTGTTCTGGCTCTTCCAGGTAAATCCCGCGCGGATATCCCAGGGAGGGATTTCCGGCAAACCGACTGAAGTCGCGCGATCCCGCCCGCGAACAAAGGCAAATGATCCGTCGAGCCCCATCCCCCAGCGCGCCAGCCAGCCCGGTGTCCATTCCGAGATCAACTCAAGCCCGGTCAGGGCCACATCCCGGTTTCTGAACCCGTAGACGAGGGGACCTGAAGCGATTGCCTCGCGCTGAATAAACCCGTCCACCCTGGCCAGGAACCCCCCGGCATCCAATCGCCAGCCGTCTCCTTCCATCCGCACCCCCAGATCCGCCTCCCATCGGGTCTCAGCGCCCAGGGAGGGATTGCCCACCTCCATCCCTCCACCCAGCGCATTGAGAAAGGCCCGGTAACGATCGCCCTCCCCCGGGGCCGCCCGCACCATGCCGATACCGGCGTGGCCTGTCAGTTCGGACGAACCGGCGGATACCGGCACCTCCAGGGTGATCGAGGCGGCCCCGGCCCAATCGTCCCGGGCCGTGATCTCGGCCTCAGGCCCGTTGAATCCTCCATAGTTCTCGCGGATGGTCGCCCCTCGGGCTCCCGGCAGTGCTTCCACCGGATCGTCTGCCGCAAGAGCATCGCTCCAAGCCCGGTCCAACCGCACTCCGCCCACCAATCGCCAGCCCTCCGGCTCATTCCACCGGACTTCGGCAAACGCCCCCAGATCGGTCGTCTCAAGTTCCGGCCAAATGCGATCGCGATACTCCGCCCCCGAAACCAGCGAGCGCACTCGGGTCGAGTCGCGCACCTGGCGGCTCAGGTCCAACCCCATCTCGAACTGTCCCGATCCGCCCATCGCCACGGTGCCCGAGAAGCGCCCCCCCAGGCTCTTCGCCTCGGACCGCGCCGTCACCAGCCGGATCGGAGAACCCGCCATAATCGGCCGATCCTCGCTCGTCAGGTACGGACGTGTGACGGCATAACCCAACCGCCCCGCCCAGGTGACCCCCGCCGCCTCCCAGGACGTTTCCAGGGTCAGCACAAACATCGAAGTGTCCTTCATGTCGAGCGGCAACGAGGCGTTCCGGGTCAGGAATTGGTGACTGCCCATGACACTGAGAGCGGTGGAACCTCCGACCGGACCGTTCCAGACAACCGTTCCGGCCAGCCCGCTCATTCGGAAGTCCGCGTCCACCCAATCGTCACCGCCGGTCCGGTAATCCCCGAACCAGGCCCCACTGGCCGCTCCGGAAACCCGACACCCCTCCGCCACCCTGGCTTCTCCGGAGGCCGCCAGGTTACCCCCTTCCCAACCGGACCGGGCCGATGCCGCCAGACGTCCCGGGGTGCCGGATTCCCCCGACCCCGGACCTTCGAGATCAATCCGTCCGCTCGTGGTTACCGTGCCCCCGGTGACCGAGGGGAAAGCCCGAGTCACCGAAACGTCCGCCACCGACCCCGGGAAGAAAAAGCCGATCGGCGCAAGATGGGTTGGCGAACCTCCCGGAAGTCGGAGGCCGTTGAAGAAGGTGGCCACCCGCTCGCCCCCCAGACCGCGGACCACCGGTTCGAGGGTGGCGGCCCCCCGGCGGCTCATTTCCAACCCGGGCAGGATAATGAGGGCGCGCGGCATGGTGACCGCTTCCAGCCCGGATCCATCCTTGCCGGAGAGGGACGCGGACCCGAAGGACCACCCGTCCAGAGGCACCCCTTCGACCGCGTCGTCCACTTCGTATCCTGGCAATGAATACACACCGTAGACCGTCTCCTCATCGACCGCCGCGGAGAAGGCGGGGGCCAGGATCAGCAAAAGGATCGGGATCCAGCGCTTCATCGTCCGAGGAGGATGAGGCCGGCCGTGCCCAGGATGCTCAGGCCCGCCCCCAGGAAATAGTTCGCGCGCAGTCTCCGGACCTCGAGCCGGCGCGCCATCGGCACGGAGACCAGCGTGGCCGTCGCGACCACGGCTTGGACAATACCCGGGTTGCCGACTTCGCGAATGGCCCAGAGCAGACATCCGACGCCAAAGACCGGTCCCGCCAGTGCATTGGCCACCACCCAGGATCCCGCCCGAGCCGACCACGACCCCGGGGCGGCGCCGGTGGGCCCCTCGTCCGGAAGTCCGCGTCGTCCCACTCGAACGGCCCAGGCCAGGACGGCGGCAACCAACGCCACCGTCACTCCCCCAAGCAGCCGCTGATAAGCCGCGGACAACGGCTCCAAGGTGTCTCCCGCCGCCTCAATCCTGAGAAACGCACTCTTGCTCAGGGTCCAGCTGATTCCCTGGCCAACCGACGCCACGACGGCAAAAGCGGCTCCCGCGATCAGGGTGCGTCGGGGAAGGTCCGGCAATCGAAAGGGCGCCAGGCCGACCAGAACGCCCCCGATCGAAACCAACCCGAAGACCATCTGCAAGGGAGTGAGCGACGCCCCGAGATACCACCAGGAGAGACCGGCGGTCGAAACGGCCGCAGCGCATTCCACCACCAGCAGGCTGAGGGTCGAGCCGATTCGCGGAAATGCCTGGAACATGCAGAGCCCCCCCAACCCGAATCCAATCGCCCCGGCCAGAAAAAACCGTCCAAACTGGCCACCTCCCCACCCGTTGCCCCAGACATGCGCCCAGATCGCGAGAAGGACCACCGCGACCAGCAGGCGCCCGAGATTGGCCCGGACTCCTCCAAGCATTACCGCCGCCTGAGTCGCAAAGACCGCAGTCAGCGCAAAGAGTAACGTCGACAACAGAGTGGGTAGCATGGCTTCGGGGTCGCCTGCGGCAGGCGATTATCGAACTACGGGTCCATGAGAATCAGGTCGCGGTCTACTTGAGGTAGACCTGCTTACGGTCATAGGTGGTATGCAGAAGGTGGTGGGCGCGCTCACTGAGCGGTTCGCCCAGAAACTCCGTGTAGATTCGCTTGATCTCGGGATTGTCATGCGAACAGCGCCTCTTCTGGTCGCGGTCGTCCTCATAGAGGCCCGCCATCCGCTGCCGTCGGATCTCATCACTCACCCCATAGGGTTGACCACCGCCTCCGATGCACCCGCCCGGGCAGGCCATCACTTCAATGAAGTGGTAGGGCAGTTCCTCTCCGGCAGCACGGGCCTCACGCACACGGTTGAGCACCTTGCCCACGTTGGCCATGCCGTGAGCGACCGCGACACGGATCTTGTGACCGGCAATCTCCAGCTCGGCTTCCTTCACCCCTTTCAGACCCCGGACCGGTTGGATATTGATCGCTTCATCCGGCATATTCTCACCGGTGATCATGTAGTAGCCGGTTCGCAGCGCCGCCTCCATCACGCCGCCGGTGGCCCCGAAAATGGTTCCGGCACCGCTGTAGCTGCCCAGAATCGAATCCGGCTCGCCGCCGGGCAGAGTCGTGAACTCGATCCCGGCCTGCTTGATCATCCGGGCGAGTTCGCGGGTGGTCAAGGCGACGTCGACATCCTTGTAGCCGGAGGCAAACATCTCGGAAGTCCGCTCCAGCTCGTACTTCTTGGCCGTGCACGGCATGATCGAGACTTGGTAATGCGCGGCGGGATCAATCCCGATCTGCTCGCTGTAGTAGGTCTTGGCCATGACACCGAGCATCTGCTGCGGACTCTTCGCGGTGGAAAAATTGTCCACGAAGTCATGGTGGAATTTCTCCATGTAGTCGGTCCAGGCCGGACAGCAGCTCGTGATCAGGGGCAGCGGTCCCCTGCCCTTGGCAAACCGCTGAACGAACTCACTGGCCTCTTCCATGATGGTAAGGTCGGCCGAGAAGTTGGTGTCAAAGACCGCCTTGAATCCCAGCCGCCGGAGCGCCGAGTAGATCTTCCTGGTCAGGTTGGTCCCGGGAGGATAGCCGAATTCCTCTCCCAGCGCCACCCGGACACTCGGGGCGATCTGCACGGTGCAGACCTTGCCGGGATCGCGGAGCGCCGCCCAGACCGTCGACGTCTCATCGTTCTCGACGATCGCACCGGTCGGACAGTGGGCCGCACATTGCCCGCACTTGATGCAGGGGGAATCCGCCAGCAGGATGTCGCCGGCCGGAGCCATCCGGGTGTTGATCCCGCGCTGCAGAAAGGACAAGGCCCAGACGTCCTGCACCTCCTGGCAGACCTGCACACAACGACCGCACTTGATGCACTTGGTAAAGTCGATGACGATCGATCCGTTCGACCTGTCGACCGGGGCCTCCCGGACGATTCGTTTGAATCCCTCTTCGCGGATGCCAAACTCACCCGCCAGGGTCTGCAACTCGCAATCTCCGTTGCGGCCGCAGGTCTGGCATTCGTTGGGGTGATTGGAAAGTATCAGCTCCAGGACCGTCCGGCGGATCTCGTGCAGCTCGCCGTCGTGGGTCGTGATGTCCATGCCCTCCTCAATCGGCGTGGTGCAGGCGCGGGGCATCTTCCTGCTCCCCGCGACCTTGACCACGCAGAGGCCGCAGGCTCCGATCGGGTGCAGGTCCTCATGCCGACAGAGAGTCGGCACCTTGGTCTGCACGCCGCGGGCCGCTTCGAAAATGGTCGTCCCGGCCGGCACGCTGACTGCGATTCCGTTGATCGTGGCCCGGATCATTCGTTGTATCATGATTGTCCTTTCACAAACCTCATCCCGCCTTCCTGCCGACTTCCGCCAGTTTCTTCTTCATCTCCCGTGCGTAGGCCGATCCTCCCTCGATGAAAGCGAGGTATTCATCTTCAAAATACCGCAGGGTCGAGAGGACCGGATTCGGTGCGGTCTGTCCCAATCCGCAGAGCGAGGCGGTCTGCATGGCACGGCAGATCCGGCGAAGGGCATCCAGGTCTTCCAACTTGCCCCGTCCGCGAAAGATCGTCTCGAGCAGCTGAAGCATCTGGAACCCGCCGACCCGGCACGGCGCACATTTTCCGCAGGACTCGTCGACGCAGAATTTCAGGTAGAACCGCGCCACGTCCACCATGCTGTCGTACTTGTCCATGACCAGCATGCCGCCCGAGCCCATGATCGAGCCCAGCTCACTCAGGCTCTCGTAGCTGACTTCGGTATCCAGAAGCTTCTCGGGTATGACTCCGCCCGAAGGTCCGCCGGTCTGGACCGCCTTGATGTCCTCGTCATCGAGGAGCCCGCCACAGATGTCGTAGATGATGGTGCGGAGGGTGACCCCCATCGGGATCTCCACCAATTGGGAATGCTTTACCTTGCCGGTGACCGCGAAGACCTTCGTGCCTCGGGATTTCCCGGTGCCGTAGGCCGCATACCACGGCCCGCCGTGTTCGACAATCGCTCCGACTGCCGCGAGGGTTTCGACATTGTTGATCGCCGTCGGCATGCCCCAGAGACCCTGGACCGAAGGATAAGGCGGCCGCGGAACGGGACTCCCGCGCAACCCCTCGATCGAGGCGATCAGCGCCGTCTCCTCGCCGCAGACGAAGGCACCCGCTCCCAGACGTACATCGGCCTCAAAACTGAATCCCGAGCCGAGTATGTTCTCCCCCAAAAGCCCCGCCGATCTCGCCTCCTCGATCGCCCGCCGCACCCGCGCCACTGCGAGAGGGTATTCGGCCCGGATGTAGAAGTAGCCCTTGGAGGCACCGACGCAGTAACCGGCCAGGATGAGGCCTTCAAGCACGCCGTGGGGATCGCCCTCCAACACGCTTCGATCCATGAAGGCGCCGGGATCTCCCTCGTCTCCATTGCAGATGACGAAGCGGCGTTCCGCCTCGACCTCTCGGGTCAGTTGCCATTTGCGCCACGTCGGGAAACCGGCACCGCCCCGGCCCCTCAGGCCGCTCTCTTCCATGATCTTGATGACGTCCTCGGGCGACTTTCCACCCAGAACCGTTTCCAGGGCGGCATAGGCGCCGTGGGCCAGACTGTCATCCAGACTCTCCGGATCCAACTCGCCGCAACGACGCAGGACAATCCGGACCTGGGGATCGGGATCCCGCACCAGCAACTCGTCCACCACCCTGCCGGCCAGCAGGCTTTCCGAGATGATTCGGCGGATGTCCGGCGAAAGCACATTGGCATAGGTCACCCCGGAGGGAAGAAGCTGGACGCAGAGCCCTCGATCATAGATTCCCATGTCGAGCGCCCGGTGAATCGGAACCCCGGAACTGAGGTTGGAAAGGTGCATTTCCTGCTCGAATGACGCCTGGAAGAACTTGGTCCGGTCTCCGTCTTCCATGCTGGTGTCCTTGATCAGAATCGCCGTCGTCGGCCCCCCGTCGAGCGTGAGGCCCCGCTGGCGGGTGGCGATAAGGTGATCGTCGATCAGGCAACCGCCCACCAGGTGGCCGGTGATGATCCTTCGGGCCACCGTCTCGTCGACCGCGCCATAGGTGATCTCCGGCCCGTCCCTGGAGGTCACCACCACCACCGGGTCCGCAAAGACGATCCCTTTCGAGCCCGTCCGCTTGACCGGCAATTCGAGACCCGCCTTGGCCACTTCCTCCTTCAAGATCGAAAAAACCTCGCCCGCGCCCGCAGCGATCCCTCCGGTGTCCAGGCCCACCCTGATCTCATCGGGAGCCGGCTTTTTCCGGGAACGATAGTCAGCCAATGCCTTGCCGTTCTCAAAACGATTCATGGGTTCTCCTCCTTCTTCCGCGCCGCCTCCACAATCGCGGCCACATCCGCACTGCGGACACGACCATGGGTCTTGCCGTCAACCGTCATGGCCGGCGACATGCCGCAGCAACCGATGCAACGGACGGTTTCCAGATGAAATTCGCGATTCTCCGTCGTCTCGCCTTCCCGGATACCCAGACAGGTTTCCATCTCCGCCAGCACATTGGCCGACCCTTTCAGGTAACAGGCCGTGCCGATGCAGACGGCCACATTGTGCTTCCCCGGCGGGACCAGCTTGAAATAGTGATAGAAGGTGATGACCTCGTAGATCCGGGCGAGATTGACGCCCAGTTCCCGGGCCAGTGCCATCGAGATCTCCCGTGGAACATACCCGTGCTCGTCCTGGATCGCGTGGAGGATCATGATGAGGTTTCCCTCCTGGTCCCTCCACTTGTCGACATACCTCGACACCTCCACTTTGGCGGCCTCGGGATCGGTTATCGGATAATGCAACGATGCCGTTGTCATAGAATGCGCTTCTCCTCGAATATGAACCGGGTCCGGCGTGAGGGCTGCTGAAGCCCAGTCTGCTCAATACTCAAAACTAATACTGTGTCGACATGAATAAAGCATAACTTATCAGAATCCGCTGTAATATCCGGACTGAATCCGTTCGATCTTTCGAGTATCCTCATCAAGAGTCCGACGACCGCTTCATTGATCGCCATGTCCGCCCGCCCCAATATCCTTCTCATCTTCACCGACCAGCAGCGCTTCGACACGATCGGAGCACTCGGCAACCCCTTTATCCGGACACCCAACCTGGACCGGCTTGTTCATGAAGGCACCGCATTTACTTCCGCCTACACCCCGTCCCCGGAATGCGTTCCCGCGCGGTGTTGCCTGACCTTCGGTCAATACCCTTCGAGCACCGGTTGCTTCTCCAACCGTGACCCATTCCCGTTCGCCGAGAAGCAGACCCTCTTCGATGCACTGACCGAGTCCGGCTACCGGACCCACGGCATCGGCAAGTGCCACTTCAGTCCCGGTGAAGTGACCTACGAGCCCCACGGGTTTCAGTCGCGGGAAACCCAGGAGGAACTGTCCGGTATGACGGAAAAGGACGATTACCTGCAGTACCTCTGGGCAAACGGATTCAGGCACGTGACCGATCCCAACGGCATCCGGGGTGACATGTATTACATGCCCCAGCCGGCCCAGATGCCGGCCATCCACCACCCCACCCAATGGGTGGGCGACCGGGCGGTGTCCTTCATTCAGGACCGGCGGGGCGATGACCAGCCCTGGTTCCTCTATTCCGGCATCATCCACCCGCACCCGCCCTTCTGCCCGCCGAATCCCTGGCACAAACTCTACCGGGACCTTGATGTTCCGCCACCTCACCTGCCCCCCGGCTACGAGTCCCTGCAGATCCACATCAACCGGATCCAGAACCGCTACAAGCGCTTCGACCGCGGCAGCGATCTCTGGCGCATCCGGATGATGCGCGCCTATTACTTCGCCTGTATCAGCTTCATCGATTATCAGGTTGGCCGGATGCTGGAGGCCCTCGAAACCACCGGCCAGCTGGAGAATACCCTCATCGCCTTCTCCTCCGATCACGGCGAGCTTCTCGGCGACTTCGGTTCCGTGGGCAAACGCAGCTACCACGACGCCGCCTCCCGGGTGCCGATGATCCTCCGCCATCCCGGCTGCCTCCCGGCCGGGGCAACCTGCGACACTCCCGTCAGTCTGATCGACCTGACCCGCACTTTCAGCGATCTTGCCCAAGCCCCGCTCAAGACCCATCAGCTTGAAGGCGAAAACCTGGTGGATCTGGCGGCCGCTCCCCCAGCCGACCGGACAATCTTCACCCACCTGAACAACAGGAATGACGGCATCTACGCCGCAATCAACCGGCGGTGGAAATTCGCCTACAGCGCCCCCGATCAGGCCGAGTTCCTGCTCGACCGCCGGCGGGATCCGTTGGAAACAAAGAACCTCACCGGCATCTCTCTTCCACCGGACTGGCCGTCCACCCGCGTCGCCGACTCCCTGCGCGACACCTTGCAGACGCACCTGCGCCAGGGGGGGCAATCCGATGCCGTCGATGCGAGAGGTTGGGTTCCCTATCCCCGGAAATCCCTTCCCGCAAATCCCGACAGCGGTCTCATCTACCAGGACCATCCCTGGGCCGATCAGAGCATACCGGGATACACCGACTAAGGCGGAGCCTACCGCGTCAGAACGACCGCGGCATGCCTCATGACGGGAGGCGTGGGCAGGCGTAGCGTCCCGCCGCCATGCTCAAGCTGGTCTGTCGTGACCGGGGTTCCCTGCTCGGTATCCCACCACTGCACCGTCCACAATCCTTCCGGGACGTCCTCCAGCAGGAGTGTGCCCACCGCGGTATCACCTGCTTCCAGGGCGAAAACCCGCTCCCGATGCCAGACCCACAGCGCGATGAAATCATCGCCTCGCTTTCCGACCGCCGCGATCCTCGCGACTTCAAGCCCGGTATCCATGCCGTTGAACGCAAACCAGTCCCGACCTGCCGCGTTGCGTATCCGGATCGTCTGAGGTCCGGCGGCCACCTCGAAGCGGAGATCGACCGATTGCGCCGCTTCGCTTCCGCTGCCCTTCGCAAACCAGGTGTGCCCGGCCACCACCCGATCGTTGAGCAAGACCTCGGCGGTCGTACCTTCCGGTCGATAATGGTGAAGCCGCTCGTCCAAATGCAGGTGAACCGCCACCGTAACGGCCTGCGGAAAATCAATCTGATAAGTCGCCTCGCCGGGAAAACCTATTCCGAGCGGCCGGGGCACACCCACCAGGATACCCGGGACCAGCGCCATTTCGACCGGCACGCTTCCGTCGATCGGGATCTCAATGGTCGGAGCGGGCCGATGCATCCAGACAAACCCGGGGGCGATGACGAAGGGCATGCGGTCCGGACTCTCCACGGAGGGTGAAAACGGCTCGAGCCCTTCACGTTCCGCAATCCGGGTCTCATCCAGAAACCGGGCCACCGATGCCAATTGCCCGAAATTCCCGGTTTCGATCAGCAACTCGACAAACCAGGGCTGAGGGGGCAGGTGAAGCCGTCCCATGATCCCCGCCCAGATCGGGGGAACCACGGTCAGCCCGGCGCGCTTCTGTTCATCCGACACCCGCATATGGTCATCGCCGAACTCGCCGTAGAAGACCGGCTTCGACAGATCCTGATAGACCGGATCCACGTAACGCATATTCTCGAGCATGTTCACCGCATAAATATGCGGCTGAAGGAAATCCATCCGGGCAAAAACCGGGCTCCAGAGGTCCTCCATGCTCGTCGTCACGAGATGACGGTAGACATCGACCGATCGAATAAAGTCCGCCATTTCGGCATGCCAGGCCGCCACGGCAACTTCATCGCTCTCGAAACGGAGCGCATCAACCCAATGAACTTCGTTGAAGAGTTCCCATGCCATCACCGCCGGTGAATAGCCCCAACGCGCCACGATGTAGCGGTACTTCTGCCGCGTCAGCCGACGGGCGTCCTCCGACCTGAAGAAGTCGGCCGGTTTTTCCAGAAAGCCTCCCGGCAGGCCGGCATTCCAGGGATTCTCCTCCCAGTTGGGATTGGTTTCCGTGCTGTACTGGCCGTGATGCTGCAAGACAATCTGAACGTAGACATGGGACGCTTCCGCCGACGCGATGATGGCGTCCCAACGTTTCGCCACATCGACGTCCAGTTGCCCCGGCGCCGGCTGCGACCCGTTGGGATCACGCAGCCAGTCCAGATTCGTGCCGCCAAAATGGACCATCCAGATCCGCGCCCAGTTCAGTCCCGAAACCCCGAACTGCTTCAGGCGCTCGTTATAATACTCCGTGACTTCACGACCGCCCGGAGCCCACGGGATATTGCCTCCAAGTGGAACATAAGCGCTGCCGTCCCCACGGGAAAAGGACCGGGGATCCCAAGGGGCGATCCGCACCTGTGAAAGCACCTCGGGCGACACCACTTCGATGACCCCGCCGGTCGGCTCAATCCCGGCCAGCGGATGGACAACAACGGAACCATCCGTGAGGTCTTCTTCGATGGAACAAAGACGATAGGATCCCGCTTCGTCGCCGCGAATACGCACACTGAAGCGATCGTCCTCCCGAAAGAAGGCGGGGGCCCGCATGTCCCGCCCCGATGGATGGCGCACTGTCGCCCAAACCTCGCGGGCGAAGGGATTACCGTCCGTCGAGGGAACGGAGAATGAAAACTCAACCGGAGCGGCCATGACAGATAGGTGCACGGACAGGCCAAGACAGGCAACCCGCCAACCCCATCCGGAACGGATTCCGCCCGACAGCCAGTCAAAGAAGTATCGAGAGTGCATGAGAGAGAAGGAAGACTCTACGCCGAACCGCCGATCCTTGGAATGAGATTCCGCCCACCTCTCATGAGAATCGTTGCCCCGAACGACCGACCGGCACACCCGGGAATTTGGGCACATCGTTGACATCAACCAGCGGGATCCCGAGTTTCCGGCAGTTTTCGACCAATGCCGGCGTCGTGTGCCGGCTGATGACCCCGCGCCACTGCTTGCTGAGCAACCAGTAGGGATCACGTTCCGCCCGACCCTCGTCGTCGAGAAAGGCTGCCCATTGCTGGTGGGTCCGCGTGTACTGAGCGATGCCGCGCAGCATGGGCGCGCACTCATCATGAAATGTCATGAAGATCAACAGGACCGGCGGGCGCATGGATGGGGGAGCAACGCCGCTGTGTCGGCGTTCTCGAGGCAAGGGAACACTTCGACACAGCGAAGTGGCTACACCAGACCAGCAATGACTTGCGAATGTGACCATGAATCCAAAGTGCATAACAGCCTCTAGTCCAGGCCCGCCCGCGCATACCAGGCGCGAAGGGTCTTCACCTCGAACGGTCTGGGGCCCGCCAGATAGTGATTGCGAAAAACCCGTCCGCCCGTCCGGTATTCGATTTCAATCCACTGCCGGTGGGCGCAGGCGGGGACCCTTCCCAGGACCTTGCGGCCATTGGACTCGATCGAGGCCGAACCGGAGAGCACAACGGCATCGCCGTCCCGGATCGTGAACTCCAGGGGCGCGGGTCGCAGCGTGTCGTTCACCGCCACCACCGCCTGGGCCCCCGCCGCCGGTTCATCGAACATCACGCAGATATCCGCCTGCACCCGCCGGATCACCTCATAAGCCCGTTTTCGTGCGCCGTAATAGTCGACGACCGCATCCGAGATCAGGGGCCAACCATCGCGCAGATTCCACCAGAGGATCCCGGAACGACGCCCCTTGGCGATCCGGAAACGCTCGACGAAGAACTTCAACGCCTCGGCCTGGGAGACCTGGGAGGCGAAGACGAAATCGTCCAGATTCTCCGGCACCTCGCCGAAAAGCACCTTGATCTGATTGGCCATCAGCTCGATGCGGTAGTTGTAGGCCGTTCCGCGGGGCTGGGGACGAGCCGCATGGGTGAGCCATTCCTCATTGCCCTGCCAGGGCCAGAGGTTCCCGGGGGTCATCATCCGCTCCAGCGATGAACGCGACGGACACCCATGGTAGCCGATCTCACTGGCGAAATGCGCATTGGATGACAGATAGTAGTTCCCCTTGAAATCGTCGCGAGGCCCCCAGAGGTGATCCTCCGGACGCCTTTCATGAGGCGTACCCATGCTCCAGAGTTTGGCACTGATATAGGGTGAACTCGGGAGGTAGTCACGACATGGATCCAGTCGGCGGCAGGCCGAGGCGAGGATCTCCCTCGAGATCTGATCATCCACATTCGGATCACAGTGTGGCTTGGCAAAGGTGTAGAAGACGTCGATCTCGTTGTTGCCCGCCCAGAGAACCAGTGAGGGGTGGTTGCGCAGCATCGGGATGATGGCTTCCGCCTCCTTCCGCACCCTCACATGAAACTCCGGCGTCTGGGGATAAAGGGCACAGGCAAACGCGAAATCCTGCCAGACCATGATTCCCGCCTCATCGCATCGCCGGAAGAAGGCCTCCGGTTCGTAGACATTGCCGCCCCAACACCGGATCATATTGCAGTTCAGGTCGACGATCATGTCCATCGTCTCCTCCAGCCGGTTGGCGTCGCGGCTGTGCAACGCATCCAGCGGCACCCAGTTCGTTCCCTTGATGAAGATTTTCTCACCATTGACCTCGAAAGCGAATTCCCCGGATCCAGCGGCGTCCGTCGTCTCCGTCATTTTCAACCTGACCGTCCGAAAACCATGACGGGCCATCCACGCCGTGCGGACATTGTCCTGCCCGTCGAGAAGCTCCAAACGGACGGCGTAGAGATTGGCCTCGCCCGAGCCTCGCGGCCACCATAGGTCGATATCTTCCAGGTCGCAGAGGATCCGGCCGTGCCCGCTCAGGACCGGAAAGCGCCGGTCGCACACGGTTTTCTTTCCGTCCAGAGTCGCGACCGTCAACCGCACCGACCCGTCGTCGCCCGGCCAATCCGCCGCGGCGAGGTCCCACCGGACCAGCAACTGCGCAGCGCGGCGGGACGCATCGACCGAAGTCGTCGCCAGATAGACGCTTCGAAAACGGGTTGCCGGGATCACCTGGATCGACACACCACGCCAGATGCCTGCCGAGACCACCCGCGGCATGATGTCCCATCCAAAGCTGTGGGCGGCTTTGCGAATTCCCAGCGATTCCCAATTGTTCTCCATCGCGAATTCGCCCGGATCAATCGGACGGTCCCGCGCCGCCAGCACGGTCGAATCAATCCCGATCACCAGGGTATTCCCGCCCGGCCGAAGAAGACCGCTCGCTTCGAGCCGGTGCGGGATCAGCATATTCTCAAGGTCGCCGATCTTCACCCCGTTGAGCCAGACGGTGGCGAGGGTGTCCACGCCTTCCAGAACCAGCTCGCTTCGCGCCGCGGCGATCGCTTCCGGCACGTCAAATGTCCGGGAATACCACCACTGATTCGCTTCGAGGTCCCGCAGCCGGTAGATCGTGTGGCCCTTCTCCAGTTCCTCCGGCAGCAAACCCGAACGGATCAGATCGAGTTCCACGTTCCCGGGAACGCAGGCCGGGATCGGCTCCCAGGATTCCGGCACTTCCGGTTCCGCCATCCGGGAAGCCGGCTTCTGCTGTGCGCCAAACCGAAGGGTCCATCCGCCACTCAGGTCAATTGCTTGCATCGTCATCGTCCATATCCGGGTTGTTCAGAGAATGCGGCCATCCTTGGAGACAAAACTCCGCACCAATGTCCATCGTAGCGCAATGAAGGGCAACGGTGGAATGAGATGGGTTCCCACAGAAATGAGAACCGTTCCACGGCAACCGGTGTTCACCATTCATGAGTTGCCCGTCCGAGGAAATCCGACTACTATTCCGAATCTGATTCCGACCATGCCCATGACCCGATCCAAGGGAGTCCGGCCGCTGCCGGCCGTCCCTACCGGTTGCCTCAAGCCAACCGTGCAGCGGCCGTCATCGAGGGGCTGGACGCCGACCTCATCGACCCGGAGGAGATTTCTCCGTGCGTGGCTGACTTGCACGGCCCCGCGGCCCGGAACGGCTTATCGAAAATCCCATTCAACCGTAAAAACCTGCAACTTTCGGGCCGCAGGGCGTGTATTCCAGAAAGAAAGACTCCTACGGAGAATCGCGAACTCAAATCGATCCGCCATGAAACACCAGACCCCCAACGTCCGACCCACCCACTGGCTCGCCGCCACCATTGCTTTCCTCATCTTCACCGTCATGCAAACCCAGGCCGCCACCAACGAATCCATCAACCGGACCTTGGACATCGCCCCCGGAGGCACGCTCGTCGTCAAGGTAGAGAATGGTCGAATCAATGTGACCGGCGAGGCCGGCTCCGGTGTCGTCATCAAGATCGACCGGGTGATCAAGGCATCCTCAAAGGAAAAGGAGGAGGCCTTTCTCGCCGGAAATCCCGTCGAAATCGAGACATCCGGCAATTCCGTGACCATCACCCGAAAAGGAGAAAAGGGAGACAGCTGGGGTTTCAGCTGGTTCCGGAAGAAGCCCCGCGAAGAAGCCACCTACGAAATCGTCGTGCCAGTCGATTTCAATCTCGAGCTCAAGACTTCCGGAGGAGATATCGCCGTGACCAATCTGAAGGGGAAGACCCGCGCCGACACGTCAGGTGGCTCCATCCGGTTGATCAACCTGACCGGAGACACGAATATCCACACCTCGGGCGGGTCCATCCGCATCAACGATTGCCACGGCACGACCGACGCGCACACCAGCGGCGGCTCCATCACCACGGAAAACGGATCGGGTGATCTCATGGTCAAGACCAGCGGAGGTTCCATTACCGTGCGGGACCACAACGGCAATATCAATGGCCATACCAGCGGGGGCTCGGTCAGCGCCACTTTCAAGACCAACCCGACCCAGCCCTGCTCCCTCTCAACCTCAGGCGGCAGCGTCAACGTGACCCTGCCGGCCAATGCCGCCGTCGATCTCGAAGCTTCGACCTCGGGCGGTAGCGTGCATTCCGAATTCCCCGACGCACAACCCGACCCCAAGAAACGGAACAAGCTGTCCGGACCGATCAACGGGGGCGGGCCAGACCTGAAACTCCAGACCAGCGGCGGCAACATCCACATCAAACGCAGCGGCGAGGCCTGAAACAATGAGCACCTTCCTTGCCTTCATCCTCTGGTGCGGCCTGTTCGTCCTCTGCTGGCCGGTCGCCCTCCTCGCCCTGGTCGCTTTGCCCTTCCTCTGGCTCCTTTCACTGCCCTTCCGGCTCGTCGGCATCTGCCTGCACGGACTCTTTGCCACCCTGACTGCGATCGTCACCCTGCCCGCCCGACTCCTCGGCTGGCGCCCCGCAACCTAGAGGGAAGCCCTCCAACGCTAGACCGTTTCGTCGACTCAGAACTGGAATTCCTTGTTCGTGGATTTGTCTGGTGTAGCCGCCCCAGTCTCTTGGGGCGTTTCGACGGGGAAACGCGGCAAGAGACTGCCGCGACTACATCTCGTGATTCCTCCTGAATACCCCCTATCATTGCCATTCCCGCCTGGCTTCTTTCCTCCCGCTTGACCCGTTCCGGTAAACAGACAACAGGTTAACCGACCCGTTCTGTTTTCCATGATCCGATCTTTACTCGTCCTTCTCGCCCTCTCCCTCGCGCTGTTCGTCGCCGGTTGCGCCAGGTCCACTTCGAAAATCGAAAAGGCAAATGCCGCGGGCATCCTCCATTTCGGGAACGGCACCGAAGTGCAGGACATCGACCACCAGGTCATCACCGGAGTGCCCGAGCACAAGGTCGTCATGTCCCTCATTGAGGGCCTGGTCATGGAAAACCCGGTCGACCTCAGCCCCGAGCCCGGCGTGGCCGAGAGTTGGGAGATCTCGGACGACCAGCTGACCTATACCTTCCATCTTCGCGACAACGCCGTCTGGACCAATGGCGACCCGGTCACCGCCGAAGACTTCCTGCTTTCCTACAAGCGGATCCTTACTCCGTCACTGGCCTCCGAATACGCCAACATGATCTACGACTACGTGGAGAATGCCGAGTCCTACTACCACGGCGAGATCACCGACTTTGCGGAAGTCGGGCTCAAGGCGATCGATCCGCATACCTTTCAGGTCCGCCTGCGCAGCCCGACCCCCTATTTCCTGAACATCCTTGCCAGCCACTATTCCTGGTGGCCCGTGCCGATCAAGGTCGTCGAACGCTTCGGCGGACTCGACCGCAAAGGAACCGACTGGACCCGTCCGGAAAACTACGTGGGCAACGGACCGTTCCGACTGAAGTCCTGGAGGCCGAACCAGAAGATCATCGTGGAGAAGAATCCCCTCTACTGGGATCGAGATCGCGTCCGTCTGAATGAAATCCACTTCTACCCGGTCGAAAGCGCCGACACCGAGGAAAGGATGTTCCGGACCGGACAACTGCACCGCACCTCCACCGTCCCACTCTCCAAGCTCGACGTCTACCGGCGGGACAACCCCGGCGTCCTCCACATCGACCCGCTTCTCAGCGTCTATTTCTACCGCTGCAACGTCACCCGCGCCCCCCTTGATGACGTCCGCATCCGCCGCGCTCTCGCCCTGGCCATCGATCGGGAAAGTCTGGTCAGGAACGTCCTTCGGGGTGGTCAGACACCCGCCTATAACTTCACCCCGCCCGGTTTCCCCAATTACCATCCCATGGCCCGCCTCCAGGGCTCCCTCGAGGATGCCCGCCGATTGCTGGCCGAAGCCGGCTATCCCGGCGGAAAAGGCCTCACCCCAATCGAGATCCTCTACAACACCTCCGAGGGGCACCGCACCATCGCCGAGACCCTGCAACAGATGTGGAAGACCAATCTCGGCATCGAGGTCCGCCTCCTCAACCAGGAATGGAAAGTCTATCTCGACTCCCAGGATAATCTTGACTTCAGCCTGAGCCGCAGCGGCTGGCAGGCCGACTATGTCGATCCCAACACCTTCCTGGAGATCTTCGTGACCGGTGGGGGCAACAATGATACCGGCTGGTCCAATCCCGAATACGACCGGCTTCGACGGACCGCTCTCGAGACAGCCGATCCTGAGGCCCGCTTCGCCATCTACGAGCGCATGGAGCAGATCCTGATCGATGAGCTGCCCATCATCCCGATCTACCACTACACCAGCAACTACCTTCTGGATCCAAGCGTCAGGGGTTGGTATCCGACCGTCCTGGACAACCACCCCTTCAAGTACATCCACCTCAAACTCTCCGAGTGAGTCTCAGGACGTTTACCCGATTCCTCCTGGCCCAACACCGCCGGGCAACCTTCGTCCTGTTCGGGCTGACTCTTGCCGCCTGGACCGTGGCGCTTTTTCTCAATGCCTCGCCCGTCGCCGGAGGGGCCGACAGCAGCGGGTATATGAACAATGCGCGGCTGCTGCTCCAAGGTCGCCTTCAGGGCGACCTTCGGCCCATCCCCGAGGTGCCCGAAAATGCCGTCCCCCTCAATGGCTTCGCGCCTCTCGGCTTCCGGGCCGACCCGGACAGCCTGAACCTCGTTCCCACCTACCCCATCGGGTTCCCTCTCCTACTGGCTCCATTCCAGGCTGTCTTCGCCAGCCGCGGTGGAACCCTGGCCGTCCTTGTTCTTCTGGGTCTGGCCGCTCCCCTCCTCACCTGGAAACTGGCGCGCCGGACCGGGTTGCCTGCAGAATGGGCCGCCTTCTGTGCGATCTGCCTGACCACCTCGGCGGTCTTTCAGATGCACGCCTACCTTCCGATGACCGATGTCGAAACCCTCGTTGTCGCCACGTCCGCACTCATCGTTCTTCTGCGATTCGACCGCAGTCCCTGGAACGGTGTTTTTCTCGGAGCCCTCCTCGCGTTCGGTGTCCTCAGCCGACCGGCCAATATCCTGCTCTTCCTCCCGGTCGTGGTCTATCTCCTGCAAAATCCCCGCCGACTGATTCAGAGCTGGACCATCGTCCTTGGGGGACTCCCGGGAGCCGTCTTCCAGATCTGGATCAATCTCAGACTCTACGACCGGGCACTGACCACCGGCTACGGAGATTTCCGTGCCTTCTTTGAACTGGAACGGATCCCGCCCGCACTCGGGTTCTTCTTCCACCAGGGGTTGACCCTGATTACTCCGATGGCGCTGTTCGGATTCCTCGCCTCTCCGTTCGTCATCCGGCGCAACCTCCCGATCCTGCTCGCACCCGCAGTCCTCGTCCTGAGCTACCTCCTCTTCTACTCATCCTACTATTTCGCCAGCGAATACTGGTGGTCTCTGCGCTTCATCCTCCCGGTCTTTCCGGCGGTCATCATTCTGGGTTCCCATGTCTGGTCTCAGCTCCAGGAACAGGGCCAAAGGCTGCTGTCCTCTCCTGCGGCCAAGGGTCCCGACACCTTACACCCGGGACCCTTGGCCCTCAAGTGGGTGCCGTTCGGCTTGAGCATCATCGCGATCCTCATCGGGCACCAGACGAGTCGAAACCTCTTTGTTCACCAGTTCCACCTCGAGGAAGCGCAATACGCCGATTCCGCCGCATGGCTGGCCGAACACACCGATCCCGGCGATGTCATCCTCTGCATGCAAACCAGCGGCAGCGTGTTCAATGAACTGCCCAATCCCATTCTGCGCTGGGACATGATGGATCCGGAGCGATGGCAGGCGGAAATCGCCCCCGCCCTGACCCGGGAACGCCGCGTCTTCGCCACCCTCTTCCCCTTCGAACGTGACGAGAACGCGGTCCTCGTGAAACGGGTTCCCGGAAATTGGATCCACCGCGCCGACTTCGGACGTGTCTCCATCTTCGAGCTCCAGCCGTAAGGGGTCTGGCCGCTTTTTCTATACGATTGGGCCGAATCATACAGGAAAAGCGGCCAGACCCCTTCACGACTCCACTTTACAGTCCAGCAAAGTCCTCATTGGTCATCCTGGATCAGGCCTCCAGGCTGCCCCTGACTACAGTAAAGCTCCTGCGCCTCCCCGCGATGAACCGAATCACCGTTGCCCTCTGTTCCCTCGCCCTGACCAACCTGCTCCCGGCCGCTGATCGAGCCGAGGTTCCCAACGTTCTCTTCATCGCGATCGATGACCTGAAACCGATCGGCTCGCTCTATTCCGAAGAGCCCGGCAATTTTCTCCAGCACGTCTATCCGGATCCGGTTCTCCGCAAGGCGGTCGCCGCCCGAATGACGCCGAATATCCAGCGTCTGGCCAACCGCGGCGTCACCTTCATGAAGGCCTACTGCGCCGCACCGGCCTGTAACCCATCGCGGGCCGCTCTCATGACGGGTGTCCGACCCCATGTCTCCGGTCTCGCCGACAACGCCAACGCCGTCTTCTTCAGGGACTGGGAATTCAATGGCGAGAGGCCACTGGCCGATGCAGTCACTCTGCCCGAGCTGCTCAAAGCCAATGGCTGGTACACCGCTTCAACCGGAAAGATCTACCACTCCGGCCAGGACTTCGAAGACTCCGACGGGCATCGTTCCTGGACCGACTGGACCCTTGTGAAAGGGGACGCCGGCCGCAATCAACGATCACCCTGGAGCCCCAGGAGCCTGGCCTGGGGACAGGAAGGCGATGACGGTGCCTCCCACCGGTCGACCAACGACTTCAGGAAAGCCGATTTCATCGCCCGGGTCCTCGAAGACGGACAGGCCACCAATGAAGGAACCGTTTTTCAACTGCCGGAAGACAGGCCCTTCTTCCTCGCCTGCGGGATCTTCCGCCCGCACCTCCCCTTTTACGCAACCAAAGATCTCCTCGACCTGTTTCCAGCCGAGGAAATGACCATCACCCGTGAACTCCTGACCGAATTCATGCAGGATTGTGACGATCTCCCGCCGACCAGCCTGAAATGGACCGGGGTCAAATTCGAGAACGGCGACCCGGTTCTCGATACCGAGCGCTTCGTCGATATCCTCAATCTGGGCAAAGAGTACGGTGGGCCGGACGGCGACCTGGCCGGATGGAAGGACATGCTGACCCATTATTTCGCGAGCTGCGCAGTGGCGGATCGCGCGGTCGGCCGACTCCTCGACGGCCTTGAGCATGGTCCCTACGGCGAAAACACCGTGGTCATTCTATGGAGTGACCACGGCTACCACCTCGGCGAAAAAGTCCGGGAAACCAAGTTCACCCTCTGGGATGACGGCGCCCTGAGCAACTTCATCATCGCTGATCCCGCAAGACCGGAAACGGCCGGCACCCGCTGCGACCAACCGGTTTCCCTGACGGACATCTACCCGACCGTCGCCGCCCTGGCCGGACTGGAAATCCCCGATCCCCGCAATATCGGCACCGACCTGAACGTGCTCCTCGATCAACCGGGAACAACCTTGGTCCGTCCAGCGCTGACCACTTACCGCGATGTCGATTGCAACATGGTCCGGACCCATCGGTTCAAGCTCATCCGCTACGGAAAAACCGAGCCCGAACTCGAGGTCTACGACATGGACAACGACCCGGAAGAAATCCGCAATCTTGCCGGCAAACCCGAATGGGCCGACGAAGAGGCGGAATTGCTGACCATCCTCGACCTCACCCTCCAGTAGTCCTTTCGCCCGACCATGCATCCAGTCGGCAAAAACCTCCTCATCCTTGTCGCCGGCCTGGCTTCCCTGTCTCACGCCTCCGTCTCCCAGCCGCCCAACGTCGTCCTGATCGTGGCCGACGACCTCAACAGCTACGCCTTCTACGGGACGCACCCGCAGGCGCGGATGCCGCATATGGACGACTTCAGGAATACCGCGGTCACTTTCGATCTCGCCTACTGCGCCGCACCGGCCTGCGCCCCGTCCCGGGCCTCCATGCTGACCGGACGCTACCCGCACTCGACCGGCCAATACTGGAACGGAGCCCAGGGCGATGCGCCGTTCTGGGAAAACCCGATCTTCACCCCACTGGAATCGCTCCCGGAAACGTTTCGAAGAAACGGATACACTACTTGGGGCGCCGGCAAACTCCAGCACGCCAGGTGGCCCGACAACCGGGAACGCGCGGCCTGGGACAACTACCCGCCCCATGGCGGCGGCTTCGGTCCGTTTGTGCCGGAGGAAGCAGCCATCGAAGGAGACAGATTCTGGGGCGCTCATGAGTGGACCGGACCCGACACCGACTTCCCCGATGTGGTCAATACCAACGCCGCCATCGAGTTTCTCGAAAAGGAACACGATAAGCCCTTCTTCATGATGGTCGGTCTCTGGCGGCCCCACACCCCTTTCACCGCTCCAAAACGCTTCTTCGATCTCTTTGACCCCGACGAGATCCAGGTGCCCCCTCCCGCCTACCTCGAGGGCGACTTGGAGGATGTCCCCCAGGAAGGCATGTCGATCTCCGGGATCTGGGGCAAACGCTGGCTGAACAGCGGCAAAGACCATCCGGAACGCTGGCGCCGACTCATGCATGGCTACCTCGCCGCCACCGCCTTCGCCGACTGGTCCGCCGGTCGGGTCATCGAAGCCCTCGACGTCTCGCCCTACGGCAAGAACACGATTGTGATCTTCTGGTCCGACAATGGTTTCCACATGGGCGAGAAGGATCACTTCGAGAAATGCACACTCTGGGAAGCCGCCGCCCAAACCCCTCTGGCCATCCGCATGCCTGGCCGGCGCAATGCCGGCACCACATCCACCCGTCCGGTCAACGCGATCGACTTCTTTCCCACCCTGGTCGATCTCTGCGGGCTCCAGCCGCCCCCTCAGGAACTCGAAGGCCAGAGCCTCCGCCCGCTCCTCGAGAACCCGACTGCGACCTGGGACCACCCCGCCCTCACCACCTACGGCGAAGGCTACTTCTCAGCCCGTGACGAACGCTTCCGCTATATCCGCTACCCGGACCATACGGAGGAACTCTACGACCACCAGGCCGACCCCGACGAATTCCGCAACCTGGCCAACGACCCCGACTACCAGGCGGTCAAGGAACGCCTCCGCCAATACGTCCCGAAAACCTGGGCCCGCAACCTCGGCGGTCGAAGGGGTTAAGGGGTCATTGCTTGACTCTTGACAAATGGGGAGGTCCCTTTGTCAAGAGTCAAGCAATGACCCCTACAGATGGAGCCCTGTATTCGATGAACAAGGTCCGGTAACACCCCTCAACCAGATACCCGCATTCCCGATGCAGACGGTTGAAGCGGATGGCTCGAACCACGTCGATCAGGGAGCGGATACGGCCAGTCCACGGCGTTGACCGCGCTTGATGAACATTCTGTCGAAGGTTTTCATGCCTTCGCCGTCCCCACAAACGAAGTGAAGTGCATCCGCAAAATCCAAGCCGGCAGAAAAATGATCGATGGCCGACACCATCTTCGTCCGGTCGGCAACCCGAACGGTCTCCAGCCGCAACAGGCTTCGGAATGCGTCGGCAATCTCATCCGCCCTACACCCGTAGGCCGCCCGCAGAACCCACTCCGTCTCCATGAACACCGTGTCCGGAATAAAGACCGCCCCCGCCTCGAACAAACGCTTGGCCCGCGCGGATTCATTCGGCGCATCCTCTACCAACAAGCGCACGACGACATTTGTATCCGCAGTCATGATCGCTGCCAGCGGCTCTTGAACTCCTCGTCGACGGCGGCACGCATCGCCTCCACTGAAATCCCTTTCCGCTTCGGATTCAGCATGCCCGCGACCGAGTCGACCGTGAGCGGCTCGCTCACTTTCTGCAGCCCGATGGCCTCTTCCAGAGTACGTATGATCTCGGCCTGCAAGCTACGGTGGTTCGCCCGCGCCCGCCTCTTGTAATCACGGTGCAATTGCTCCGGAAGCTTCTTGATGGTTATCGAAGACACGAACCAACCCTAGCAACCAATTTGGTTGCGTCAAGCGATCAGCGCAGAGGCGGCGAATGGGAGGACGTCTTCGTCCGCCTGACCACCCCATGTAATCTCTGGCGACACCCCGTTACTGGCTCCTCAGAAATCATGGATACCTGGACTGACCATATCGGATCCCCCCGCCGTTCGTTCTCAACCCCGGGTCACCCGCAACAGCAATGAGCCGTGCGGCGGCAGCTTCCGGCTCAGGGTGATCCCGGTCAGCGGCTCCAGATCCTGGCCCGCCCAGAGGTCCCGTGCTCTGGCGCCGGAGCTGATCCCGATCGAGGCCAGGGAGACCGCGTTTTCGGCTTCGACGTCCCGCAGATTGAAGAGAGCGATCACTTTGTCACCACGATTCGGATACTCGGAGACCCAGACCGGCAGGGTCGGATCGGTCCCGGGGAGAGGTTTGCCGCCGACACAGTCCTGGTTGACCTCAAGAACCTCCCGATTGGTGAGGAGGGCCAGGGTGGCCGCATCCGTCTCCGGCAGGTGACCACCCATCATGAGCGGGGAACGGAAGATGGCCCAGAGCGAGAGCATGGTGCGGGCTTCATCCGGGGTGAACCGGGAATCCCGTTCCGGCCGCTTCGGTCCGCGCTTGCAGATCCGCCCGAGCGGCAACATGTCGGCATCGGGCCAGGCGCCGGGTTGACGGTATCGCCACCACCGCGCGCAGAGGGAGAACATCCGCTTGAGCTTCGGCCAATCGTCCCAGAAATCCGCCGACATCCGCCACATGTTTGCGTTGTTGCGCAGGTGCTCGGTCGAGGCGACCGGTGCGTCACCCGGCGAAAGGCTGAGCACGATCGGACGCCCGCAGTTGTCAATGGCCGCGCGGATGGCATCGATTTCGCTCCCGTGGTAGGGACCCATTCCGCGGTCGGTCCCGTCCGCCAGGATATCGTCGACCTTGACGAAATCCACGCCCCATGAGGCATAGAGCCGGAAGCAGGAATCATAGTAGGCCTGTCCGGCGGGATGCCTGGTATTGACCGTCTCCATATGGTCGAGCCACACACATTCCACCAGACCGGTCCCTACGTCATGGGTGGTGTACTCACTGCCCTCGATCTGGAAGTAATCGCCGGTCACCTGCCTGGGTATGCCCCGCATGAGGTGAATGCCGAACTTGAGCCCGAGACCATGCACATGATCCGCCAGCGGCTTGAAGCCGGCTCCACCGACCGAGGATGGAAACCGATTGGGTGCCGGGATCAGGCGCCCGTGGAGATCGACATGCAGCAGCGGCTGCATGCCCTTGCCGATATGCGGGTTGGCACAGGCCCCCGGCGCCGGATGCGACCAGCAGAAATCGACCACCACGTATTCCCAGCCGGCCGGCTTGAGGTGCTCGGCCATGAAGGCGGCATTCTCGCGGATCTCCGCTTCAGTGACATCCGAGCCGAAACAATCGTAGCTGTTCCAGCCGAGGGGTGGTTTGGGGGCGAAATCAGTGTGCATGGTGATCTTGAGATTGATGGCTCTCGCGCAGAGACGCTGACGTGCGGAGTGGCTGGATTTGTGCGGCATGAAGCGTCCGATACTCCATGGATCAAGGGAGTCGGATCATCGCCGGCCCCGCAAGACCGGCGAATAGGACCGTCAAGCAAAGACCAGAGCCATTGGCTCCGGAACCCACTCACCGGATCAGGGATCCGCTTAATGGGCAGATCGAGTCCTCTCCGATCTCCCCTACCGCGATAGTGCCCCATTCGACCATTGTTCCCGGACACCCTGGGGATTTCCGGCCGAATCTCGAAGTGACCGAGATCCTGACCCCGACCGATGAGACCGCAGACCGCTTCGGGCGAGGATGGCGATGGCGTTGTCCGATGGAGACCCCACAGGCTTGATCCTGGCCGGGAGAACGGCTAGGGTCCCCTTCCATGTCGGCCAATCCGTTCGAATCCATCGTTGTTGCCTCCCGTCCGGGCAAACCCCGCACCCGGGGTCTGACCATGATCGCCGACTGGGGCCTGCCCCCGGGCCAACAGGGTGATCTGCTGACGATCAGCGCACCCTTTATCGACCTGGCCAAGGTGGCGGTCGGGATCGCCGCCCTGCTGCCAACCGAGATCCTGCGGGAGAAAATCCACGCCTACACCGGGCATGACATCCTCACTTTTCCCGGCGGCCAATTCCTCGAGTATTCAGTTATTCACGACAAAGCGGAAGCCTATTTCCAAGCCGCTGCCGCCGCCGGCTTCCGCTGTATCGAAGTATCCGACAATCTCCTTGAAATCGAACTTGAGGCGAAGTGCGCCCTGATCAAACGCGCGATCAACGACCATGGCCTGCGGGTGCTGGGCGAGGTGGGCAAGAAGGAAGGACTCGGAGCCACGGGCGACCTGGCCGAGGACGCGGCCCGCTGCCTGGAAGCGGGCGCGGAGCGGGTGTTTCTGGAAGCGGCTGATTTCTTTTCGGGCGAAGTCAAGGAAACCGCCCTCCAGGCAATCGTGGATCGCTGCGGAACCGATCCCCTGATTTTCGAACTCCCGGGGCCCTGGATCGACGGTGTGACTCAGGCCGATGTCCACAGGATCACCCGCTGGCTGATCAACCGTTTCGGCCCCGAGGTCAACATCGCCAACGTTTCTCCCGAAAACGTGCTCAAACTGGAAGCCCTCCGTCTGGGGATCGGGGTTAATGCGGGACGGGTTTGAGCAGAACGACAAAGGTCACTGAGGCGACGAAGGAATATTCCGGTATCTGGTGCTGATAATCCGTTCTTGGACCCTCGTCAAACAGGACGAATCGACATTCCCTCGGTGAGCCACCAAACCCATCTTCCTTGCGTAGCATCCCATGCCCTCCGACGGAGTGATCACTGAAATCGACGTAGCCATGCCGATGAGGGACGGAATGGTCCTGCGGTCTGACCTTATGCGCCCGGATGGTCCGGGGCCGTTCCCTGCGCTCCTCAACCGGACACCCTACAAGAAATCCGTCGATGATCTAGAGGCATTCGCTCGAGCGGGCTACGCGGTCCTCAGCCAGGACCTCCGCGGTCGCTATGCTTCCGACGGGGAATTCGTTGTCTTTTCCGAGGAATGCACCCTGGATGCCGAGGACGGCTACGACTCGGTCGAATGGATCGCCCGACAACCCTGGTGCACCGGACGGGTCGGCACATTCGGAGCCTCCTACAATGCCTGGGCCCAATACCAGCTGGCCAGATTGCAGCCACCCCATCTGGTTGCCATGTCGGCGGCCTCTATTCCCACCGAGCTGACCGATGTGGACTGGCCCGGAGCCTTCAAACCCGCCCGGCGCCTGAAGTGGTGGTTCACCAACATGGCTCCGGATCTCAGGCGGCGCGCCGGTCTGCCACCCCCGCATACCAAGGAGGAAGCCGTGGCGGAGTGGGAGGCGAAGATCGGTGAGGATTTCATCCATCGACTTCCTTACGTTGAGCTTTGTGATCTCCTGCCTCCACCCCTCAGGACTCAGGCGCGAAAATGGATGGAGAACCCGGGCATCCGGCCCTGGAGGCTGGAGGACGCACACCGAAAAATCACCGTCCCCAACCTCGACTTCACCGGCTGGTTTGACCACTGCTGCAGCATCGGAAACTTCCTGGGGTTGCGCGAAAACGCAGCGACGGAGATCGCACGCAACCAGACTCGCATGGTGATCGGTCCATGGAATCACGGCGGATTCGGGCGTCGGGTCCTCGGCGATTTCGATTTCGGATCGGAAGCCGCTGTTGACGTTCAGCAGATCCAGATCCGATGGTTCGACTACTGGCTGAAGAGAGAAGCGAATCGCTTGCAGGAAGAACCAGCGGTTCGCTACTTCGTCATGGGGTCCGGGCGCTGGAGATCAGCAACCACCTGGCCACCGCCCGAATCCCGATTGAGAACCTTGTTCCTCGACAGCCTGGAAATGGCACCGGGTCCCGGCACCAGCGGGAGGTTGTCCGAGGACGGCCCGGATACCGAGTCCTGCGTGACCTTCACGTCCGACCCCAATGCCCCTGTCCCCACCCTTTGGGATTCAAGCTGGTTTTCCCGTGTCGCCGACCGTCGCGAGCTCAATCACCGGACCGACATCCTCCGTTTCCGTTCGGAACCACTGAACTGCGAGCTCGAGATAGCCGGCAATCCAGGCGCAACGATCCTGCTCTCGTCCGATGCGCCCGACACGGATCTCTTCGCCCGCCTGGCGGATGAATATCCGGACGGCACTGCCATGGAAATCTGCTACGGGATGGTTCGGGCCCGTCATCGCGACGGCACGGACAAGGAGGCGCTTCTCAAGACCGGAGAGAGAGTAGGCATCACCATTCCGATGGGCATCACCGCCTGCCGCTTTGCGGTGGGACACAGGATCCGGCTGGAGATCACCTCAAGTGATTTCCCCAACCACGATCGCAATCACCAAACCGGACGCAATGACCTCTTCGACCCGGAGCTGCGGGTGGCCAGGAATACCGTGTGGCAGAGCGTGAACTGCCCTTCCCGTCTGGAGCTTCCCGTGATGACCGGTGATTGACCTTGGCAGAGTGGATCAAGCAGGACTCAGAAATGGGGTTGACCCCTCGGCGGACCAGGGACCGAGTCGGTTGACCGGTAATCCCCGGCAATGCCCTGCAGGCAAACGGATCATGGTCAAACGGGGCCGGATGATGTAGGATGAATCCATGGAAAGGCGTCAATTCATGAAAGGAATGCTCGCTTCAGCAACCCTGGGAGGAATGGCTCTCCCCAGGACCATGTCGGCATCGCCCGCCGAGGATGAACCTCACTACGGCTACCTCGGCCGGGTGAAGGGTTATCGCGAATGGCAGGTCATCGACCCCGGTCTGAAGATCACCAGACTGGAGACTTTCAATCGGGGTCCGCTCGCTCTGGTCCGGGTCACGGCCAGCGACGGCAGCACCGGCTGGGGACAGATCGCCCCCTATGACGCCAATCTGACCGCCCTCGTCCTTCACCAGAAAGTGGCACGGCATGTCCTCGGACGCGACGCCTCGGAAATCGACGCCATCAACGACCGGGTCATCGACGCCAACATGAAGTTCCCCTGGTCCTTTGTCTGCCGGGCCCTTGGAGGCATCGACACGGCCCTCTGGGATCTTTACGGCAAGAAGCACGGCAAACCGGTCTGCGAACTGCTCGGGGGCGACCTGAAACCCATCCCGGCTTACGGTTCCAGCATGAGTCGGAGCCTCAGCCCCGAAGATGAGGCTGAACGCCTCGTCCGCCTGCGGTTCGAAGAAGGTTTCGGGGCTTTCAAAATCCGGGTCGGGCAGAGTACAGGCCACGACCGGGATGCCTCACCGGGGCGGACCGAGGCCATTATTCCAGCGATTCGCAAGGCCCTCGGATCCGAGGTCGATCTCCTGGCCGATGCCAACAGCTGCTACACTCCACCCCGGGCCATCGAAGTCGGGCGAATCCTGGAGGCCCACGGCTACTACCACTTTGAGGAACCCTGCCCCTACTGGGAACTGGAGTGGACGGCCGCGGTGAATGCAGCCCTCAAGATGAAAGTCGCCGGTGGCGAACAGGACAACGACCTCGCCCAGTGGAGGCGGATGATCGCGATGAAGGCGGTCGACATCCTGCAACCCGACATCTGTTATATCGGCGGGATAACCCGGACCCTCCGGGTTGCCCAAATGGCCCGGGGCACCGGGCAACTCGTCGTCCCGCACGCGGCCAACCTCTCCCTCGTCACGGTCTTCACCATGCACGTGATGGCCGCCCTACCCAACGCCGGACCCTACCTCGAGTATTCGATCGAGTATGAGTCCGAACTGACTCGCCAGGTGCGGGAGATGTTCGACCCGGCCCTGCAGGTCCGCGACGGTGTAGCCCGGATCTCACCCGAGCCCGGATGGGGCGTGACCGTCCGGCAAAGCTGGCTGGATCATGCCGAGTACCAGGTTAGTGAATACGAAGGAGGCTGAATGCGCGCAACAGTCAGCGTGGACGTCCCCGGTACCTCGCGTTGGGCGCCTCGAGAAAGTCGCGCTGCCGATCGGTCAGATCGGCATAGCGGGCACCGTCAAAATAGACCGCGGACCAGCTGACCGGGTGCGGGCTGTACTTGTAGAAGAGGGTTCGCCTCTCCGACTTTCCAGTCCAGGGCAACGTGCCATGGGTCAACGCCTCGGTGAAGATGATCGCGGTTCCGGCCGGACCGGTCACCCGCCGGATGGCCGGGTGGATCTTCTCGGACATGTCCTGCCAGTCCTTCGGGAAGGGGTAGTTCGCCTTGTGGGAACCCGGCACACAGGCAAAGCCGCCGTCGTCCGGCCCCACATCGCGCAAATTGTAGGCGATCACAATCAGGCCGTTGTGGATGCGGCCGTCACGAAAATGGTAATACATCGACGGCTCGAAGGGAGCGCCGCCACCGTGGAGGGTCGCCCCGATCGGGCCGAGGCCGGAACGGATAACGTCGAGGTAGATGTGATCCAGCCGCGGCGACCTTCCAAGGAGCGGTTCGAGGTAGGGCAGCACACCGGGGTTGTCGATCATATCCCGGTAGGGCTTGCCCCATTCAAGCAGGTCACCGAAACGGTGGGTGTTGCCGGTGAAGGTTTTCTCGGCCTCGATGCGTCGGTCGAGGACCCCATTGAGCTGCTCAAGCTGGTCGCGGGTGAGCGCGTTCTCCACCACCAGATAACCCTGAAGATCGAAAAGGTAGGCTTCCTGTTCTGTCATGCCACCAGTCTCCATCGTTTGGGTCATTCTGGCGATGACATAAACGATCCGGGTTTCCGGTTTACTTCGGGATCTCCTGCCAGGATCCCTTCTCGGTCAGGATGCCGGTATTGCATTGCGGCAACTCGGTGACCACCGGGCTGCCGCCGCCGACCGGGGTGAAGGTCCGGATCATCCGGATGAACGGGGTGTAAAGGTTGCGGTAGAGCCCGCGCTGCGTGTCGGTCTCGACCTTCTGCAGGTAGCCCGTGACAACATCCCACTTCATCTTCCCGGTCTTGCGGCGTTTCCCGCCCATGATGTGCTCGTAGACATCAACCGGTCCCTTGCCCGCGCCCAGCCAGACCCCGGAGGAGAATTTGACGCCATTGCGACTGATCTTGCGGCGATGGAAATCCCAGTCCAGCGACACCAGCACCTTGTGGGTGGAGGTCTGGGTGCTGCCGGGATCGCCGGGGTTGTTCGTGCGGATGGTGTCACTGGCTTCCTGCCAATGGGTGCTGGGGCCGTTGGGCATTGGTCAAATGAGGTTGAGGGTCAGCGGAAGGCAGGAGGCGTCTCCTTTCCCGTTTTTATCGGGCCCTGAGAGAGGATCTGTAGGGCTGGACCTCGGTCCATTCCGCACTGGTTCCGACGGCACGGCGCGAGCGCCGGCCCTACAACCCATCGTCCATTCCGTAGGGCTGGACCTTGGTCCATGCCGCCGCTAGAAATACGAAACCCACCATGCCCGAATCTGCACGGAAGACCCAGACGCTTCGCGATGGACGTATATCCATACCTGGTGCCTGGTATTTCCTGACGGCATGCACGCATCAGCGTCAACCATTGTTCTCCAATTCGGCCATGCGGATTCTGACCAACCGACATATTCGCGAAGCCCATCTGGCCGGAGACTGCTTTGGCTTTGCCTCATGCATCATGCCGGATCACTGGCACCTTCTGATCCACTTGGGACAACGTTTGTCCCTTTCACGACTGATGGCAAAACTGAAGGCGAACGTGACTCGGAGTATCCGTTCCTCAGGGCCGGTATGGCAGGACAATTTCTTTGAACATCGAATTCGCGAAATCGAATCGCTCGAGGCATTCGCCTTCTACGCCTTCCTTAACCCTTACGTCTCCGAATTGATCTCGGTGCAAGAGCGGTGGGATGGGTGGGACTCAGCAAACCTTCCGCGATTTCGATTTCTTGATGCTATGAAGGCTGATGGCCTCCCCGAACCCGGATGGATCGCCCGAGCGCGGGAAATGACGCCGCCAGGAGAGTGTGATTGATGCTTCGACGGCACGGCGCGAGCGCCGGCCCTACAACCCATCGCCAATCCTGGAAAGCTGGACATTGGTCCATGCCGCCTGGGTTCCGGCGGATCGAGGCGTAAAGTCTCTCCTGCAGCCTCGCTCTCGGGCAGCTACTACTGTCCTGATCAGGAACGTTTCGCTTTGGGGCGCGGGCCGCACTTCGACCAATCCCACCCCTTGAAGCCCAGACTCCAGACCGGCGAGTTCTTCGCAATCTGCCAAGTCTTCCTGCCTTCGGTCATCAGCGGATCCGCCACGATGGACAAGGCATCATGGCCCGCTTTCCGCCAGGCCGCCCAGGAAATCCGCAACCGGGCGCCGGGCGTGCCGGAACGGGGATTCCCACTGATCGGAAGACCCCCCTCGGGATTCCAGAAACAATTGGCATTGGAGACCAGGGCACCGTCGGAAATGTCACCCTTGTAGCCACCGCAGAAGAGCCGGTTGCTCGGTCCCACCACGATATTGCCAAAGTAATTGGCGCTGCAGTGCTCGGGCTCAACCCGGGAAACCGAAGTCAAGGCATTCTTTCCCCGGGCAAAGACATTGTAACGCACCACGTTCTCGCGGCCGAAATGGATATTGAAGGGCGCATCCTTGGTATCGTGAACCAGGTTGTGCTCCACCAGGAGGTGCGAGGTGCCTTCATCCAGGTAGATGCCCCATCCTCCGTAATCCTGAGACCAGATATGATGAAGATGGTTGCCCCGGATCACCGTGCCGGGCTGGACCCCCAGGGTGTAGATCCCGCCCATGTCGCTGAGGATCCCCGCGCCGATGTCATGGATGAGATTGTGCTCGATCCGGTTGTTGCGCGACGGGGTCTCCCGGTAACCCCAGGTCCACCCGATCGAAATGCCGGTATAGCAGGAGTCGTGGATGTGGTTGTGCGCGACCGTGCAGTCGAAGGCATGGCCGAGCAACACCCCCACCCCCTGGTGAAAGATCCGGCCGATATGATGGATCCGGTTGTCCGTGATCGTCAGGTGACCTGTCCGCCCCTCCAACGATCCATCCAGATCCGTCCCACCCCCGCGGATACCGCCGGCGCCGAGATCATGGAGATGGTTGCCGACCGCCGCGCACCCACGACACCCCTCATCGAAGTCGAGTCCGTAGAGCCCGGCCCTTTCGATCGTGCAATCCCGCACCGCACAATCGCGCGCCGCCCGGAAGACCACTGAGCCCCTCACGAAATGAGCCGCCTGCGGACTGCCGCCGATCGGCAATTCCTCACCGTAGGTCCTGGCCTGATGAAATGACGGGAGTTCGGCGAGGGGCGAAAACCAATCCGCGTGCCGGAAGGTCAACCCGGTCAATGTGAAATCCCGGATGTGGGCGGTGGCATGCGCATCCCCGGCATCAACGGTGTCATTGAAGAACTGACCGCTTGCCCGGATGAAGGTATGGATCCTCGGTGCCGCGATCGTCGTATTCGCCGGGGTTTCTCCGGGACGCGGCAGATAGGTGAGCCGGCCCGTTTCGCGATTGAGATACCATTCTCCGGGTTCCGTCAGCGCCTCGTAGAGGTTGTCGACATAGTAGCGGGCCAAGGCCCGGTTGCCGTAGGCGGCGGCGTAGGCCTCGTAGAGATTGAAGGCGGAACGGCGGGCGAAGCGCATCCATCCCGTCCGCGGATTGAATTCCGGTCGCGGCAGACGTTCCTCAATCCAGTAGTGAAGGATCACAAACTCCGCATCGGGCAGGGAATCCCAATGCTCCAGATCCCCCGGTCTCGGCCTGAAGGTGTCGCTCCCGTCAAAGAGATCACCCGTTTCCGGATGTTTGATCTCACCGATCCGAAAAACGTTGGCGGCCGATTTCCGGTCGGGTGAAAACTTCGGCAGGCGGGCCCGGGGCGCCCGACGACCATTGACAAAAAGGGATCGGAAGAACCACTCCTCCGCAGCCACCTCCGGCAGATCCAGAGTCCACTCGACCCGGCCATTTCGCTCCCCGATCCTCCAACCCGTAAGGCTCTCACCTCCGTCAAAAACCGGATGAGCGCCCGGCGCGGCCGCGTAATGCGTGTCGGAGTCCCGCTGATCGAACCCGACCGACTCCGTCAGCGGATAGACCCCATCCTGCACCCGAACAGTGACTGCTCCGGAAACCACCCCCGATGACCGGAGCGCCCGCAGATTGTCACGTGCCCCGGCCAGAGTCGCCCAAGGTCCGTCCTTCCGATTTCGGGCAGGAGTCGCCCGCCGGCCGGACCATTTGTCGTTGCCGCGGGGTGAGAGAAAAAAGAAGGTCATGAAAGCGAGGGCCGTCGGCCAACCCGAATGCTATTTCGTCCTGCTCACCCTGTTCGGAATCCTGACCGGCCGGCCTTTGCGGTCCGACTCGAAGCTGGCATCGAGAAGCTTCTGGATCTCCGCCCCCCGGGCGAAGTCGGGCTGTTCCTGAACACCGGTCTGGATGGCTTTGATGAAGCGCTGATAATTGGAAAGGACCTTGGGCGCCTTGACGTCTTTCCAGACGATCCTGTCCAGATCCCGGCCAGCACAGATCCGGTAGGATTCCGTCGATCGTTCCGAATCAATTTCGACAGTGCCCCTGGTTCCGGAAATCTTCAGATAGAGGCGGTTGGGGTGTCCGCTTGCCCAGCGCGTGGTATGGATCGTGCCCAGTGCGCCATTGGCAAAAGTCACGTTGAGAACGGCCGAATCATTGGCATCGAGACGGAACTTCCCGATCCGGTTGCCGGGTGCCTTCGGGAAAGCCTTCAGGTTGCAGAAGAGCTCGGAAATCCGCCCCGCCGGATAGGTGGCGAAATCCAGGATGTGCACCCCGATGTCGCCAAGAGTGCCCTGGCTCCCGTGACGGGTCGAAAGCCGCCAGAGCCAATTCGGCGACGACGTCCAATCCCCCCAGGCCTTCGAGGTCAGCCAGGTCTGCAGGTAACTCGCCTCAACATGCCGGAGATCCCCCAGTTTTCCATCCCGGACGACCTTGGCGACCGCGTGAATGGCCGGCCAGTTCCGGTAGGAGAAATTGACCATGTTGATCTTCCCGGCCTTCGTGGCCGCCGCCACCATCTTCCTTGCCTCGGCATGATTGAGGGCGAGCGGCTTTTCGCAGAGCACATGCTTGCCCGCTTCAAGGCAACGGATGGAGAGCGGTGCATGGAAGGCGTCGGGCGTCACGATGACGACCGCGTCGAATTCCGCCCCGGCCAGCAATTCGTCGACACTGGAAAATCCCTGCGGAATCCCGTGCTTCTCACAATACGCCGCCACCCGCACCGGGTCGACGTCGGCCGCCGCCACCATTTCGCAGCCCTTGATCTGCTTGTACTGATCGGCATGGTGATTGGCCATGCCTCCCGTCCCGAGAATGGCGAGCCGAACTTTGCCGGACCGTTTGACTGAGGCGGGATACTTCAACATCGCAGCACGTTTCTTCATGGATGGGAGAAAATTCTCCGGGGCGAAGGCCAAAGGTCAAGGATGGCCCGGATCGATTCTCACAAGAGAACGGTAAAGCATCCCACCCATTTGCACCCCGGATCCGGAAAAGCGATCATAGGTGCATGTCCGCGAGTCGCCTTTTGCTTTCGCTGGTCATCGGGTGTTGCTGCAGCCCGCCGCCAGCCCTTCGGTCCCAGACGGAATTCAACGACGCCACCGCCCACCATCCGGCCGAGAGGGTTTTCAACGAGAAGATGAATCAGCCGGCCGAGCCCACCGACTACGAGATTCTGGTTCAGCAGGCCGTCGGGGCGATTCTCGCAAGTCACTGGGCCGAGGCCTTCAAAATGCTCAACCAGGCGATCGTCCTTGATCCCGGTCGACCGGAGGCCTACCTCAACTACGGCCGCGCCCACTTCATCCGCAATGAGTACGCTTACGCGGAAAGAGCCTTTCTCAAGGCCCAGGAGGTGGATCCCGATTTTGCGGCGGCCTGGTTCGAGTACGCGAAACTCATGGCCCTCAAGGGTGAAGCCGTCATCGCGTTTGAGTCCGCCAACAAGGCGGTTGTTCTCAGCGAATACCGGGAATGGAAATACCTCGTACTCCTGGCCGAACTCTCCGCCCGGCGCGGCGACCGGCTCGGGACCGAACTGGCCTTCGATCAGGCCATCGAGATTCTGCAGCAGCGCCACGACCGGATGGACCGGGCCATCACCGACGAAGAGATGAAGACCGACATCCGGGAGATATTCCACGATGTCGAGCTGGTGGGCAACATCGGCGGCGGCATGACCGAGATCCCGGTGACGCGGATCGAAACCGAGGGCCGCATCGCCCCCGATTCCTGGCTGGCCATGCGCAATCGGCTCAAGGACAAGATAGCGGAACTGGAAGCGCGCAAGGCGGATACACTCGCCGCGATCCCGCCCTGAAGGACCCGTCACCGGCGCGCCCAAACAAGACGTAGCAACCTACGGTTGGTTCTGAGGTGAAAAACAAACGGTAGGTTACTAGAATGGCGCTTGGTTGATGGGGTTGATTGTTGAGTCCACCATAGACTGTCGGAACGGCGCGCCCAGCGGTCGCACCCTACCTGATATGACCGATCTGGCGGTAGGGCGTGACCGCCGGGCGCGCCATCGATCCTACGGTTTGTTCTAACGGGAAGAACCCTACGGTGTATGCTACGTTTTGTTTGGCACCGGAATCTGTTTTGAAAGACAGACCGCCGCTCCGCCCGTCGAAGAACCCGCCAGGCTCCTGGCACCGCGAGTGCAATCATCCCGACGCCCGATTTTATCCGGATAAGTCCGCCTTCTACCAAAATCGCTTTCCACTTCTAGTTTCCTTCTTTCCCCGGTGCCACCGACCCGCTCTGGACACGAACATGCCGGTGTCGTAGACCACAATGAATCCGGACAGCCGGAACCCGTAGCGGATCGAACCAGACAATACATATGAGAGAGCCTGCCTTCAAAGTCATCCCGCCTTTTCTCGCGAAATCCGCCGTCTTGGCGCTGGTCCTCTGCAGCCTGACCAACGGCTGCCTCTCCTCACCCTCCCGGCAGGCCCTGCCGCCCTCTCCCCTGCCCGGATACGACTATGACCAGGAGTTCTTTCCGGGAGCCATCTATGATACCGCCGTCCCCACCCCGGATGCGGTTCTCGGCTTCAGGGTCGGCAGCCAGGCAGCCACGCCCGACCAGATCGAGGCTGTCATCACCGCCCTGGCGGCTCACAGCCGGAGAGTGAAGCTTGTCCGTTACGCCACCTCGCACGAGGGTCGGGGCCTCCACTACCTGGTCATCGCTTCCGAGGCCAATCTGGCGAAGCTCGACGATCTCCGGTCCGGCCTCGACCAACTGGCGGATCCCCGAGCCCTGTCCCCCAAAGAAGGTGATCGACTCACCAAATCGTTGCCGGCCGTTGCCTGGCTGGCCTATTCCATTCACGGCGACGAACTCTCCGGGGCGGACGCCGCCCTCGTCCTCGCCCACCATCTGGCCGCCGGGACCGGAGACGACGCCAAGTCCCTCCTCAAGGAACTCATCATCATCATCGATCCGCTGATGAATCCCGACGGACGCGCGCGTTGCCTCGCGGCGGTGGCCCAGAACCGCACCGCGCAACCGTCGATCGACGACCAATCCCTCCTTCACTCAGGTATCTGGCCCGGTGGTCGGACCAATCACTACCTCTTCGACCTGAACCGTGACTGGCTCTGGGCGACCCAACCGGAGACCCGTGGCCGACTGGCGGCGATCGGCGACTGGCATCCCCACTACCTCCTGGAAAGCCATGAAATGTGGTCGCAGGACACCTTTCTCTTTTCACCGAGCCGGCCGCCCAAGAACCCCAACTTCCCTCAGCAGGCCCTCTACTGGAGCGGGCGCTTCGCCGAGGATCATGCGAAAGCCTTCGACGCGCGGGGCTGGCGCTACTACGTCGGTGAATGGAATGAGGAATGGTATCCGGGATATTCGTCGACCTGGGCACCTCTGCGCGGCGCCATCGCCAGCCTCTTCGAGCAGGCCGGCATAGTGACCGACGCTGTCCGCCGCGCCGAGGGCACCCTCGAGACCTACCGGGAGGCGGTTCATAAACAACTGGTCAGTTCGGTCAGCGACCTGAACACTCTGGCCCGAAACCGGGAGGCCATCCTGCGGGATTTCCTGGCCGAAAAGCGCGACTGTGTTGCGGACGGCGGATCCCGGGAGAAGAGGACCTGGGCCATCCTGCCGACAGACAACCGCGCCCGTTGGAATCAGTTTCTCGACCTCCTCCAAATCCAGGGCTTTGAGGTCTACCGGGCCGAAGAAGCCTTCAAGGGTTCCGGAATCGATCGTCTGGGCATCGACGTCGGCGATCAGGAGTTTCCGGCCGGGACGCTGCTCCTTCCCGAGCGCCAGCCGGAAGCACGGCTTCTCGCGACCCTCATGGAGTTTGATCCACGAATGTCGACCGACTTCCTGATCGAAGAGCGACGCGAACTCATTCGGTTCGATCGATCGAAACTCTATGATGTCACCGGTTGGAGCGCGCCCATGCTCTTCGACCTCAACTGCATCACCCTCACCGGCGACATGCCGGCCGCCGCCAAGGCCGTCCGGGTCGACGCCGCCAGCTCAATCGTGGAATCCAGACCCGTGGAAAACGAATCCACCACGGTCGCCTTCATCATTGACGGTGCCGACGACGCCAGCGTGATTGCCGCCGGCCGCCTGATGGAACGCGGCGTCCGGGTGCGGGTTGCGGACAAGGCACTTGCCTTTGACGGTCGGAGCTACGGCCGAGGCTCCGTGCTCATCAGCCGCATCGACAACACCCTCTTCGATGGCGACCTGCCGGCGACCATCGCGGAGGTGGCCGCCATCACCGGGACCGAGATCCGGGGACTCCACACCGGGATGGGTGCCGGCGATCTGCCTGATCTCGGAGGCGAGCATTTCATCCTGTTGCGGACTCCGCGGATCGCGGTCATCGGCAAGGAACCGATCCGTTCCGGGTCCTACGGCGAATGCTGGTACACGATCGACCACGTCCTCGGGTTGCGGGCGTCCTATCTGGACTTTCATGATCTCGAGTATACCGACCTGCGCCGTTACAACGTGATCGTCGTCCCTTCGGCGCCCACCGAGGCACTGGACGGAGTCATGGACGCCCTCAAACCATGGGTCGAGGCGGGCGGAACCCTCATCGGAATCGGTGGATCAACCGGCGCCATCGCCCGGGAGACCGGAGGCATCGGATCGATCCGTCAATTGCCCGACATACTCGCCCAACCCGAACCCTATCTCCAGGCCATCATCCGTGAGTGGGAGGGACGCACCACCACCGTGGATGCGGATGCCGTCTGGTCGCATACCGCACCGACCGGAAAAGACGCTCCCGTCATTCCGTGGCTGGGCACGGGCGTTACGGACGGCGATGACCAGCCCGATAAGGACGAGCTTCTACGCCGGGACGCCTGGCGAGAAATTTTCATGCCGCACGGGGCGATTGTCGCCGGTCGGGTCGACGACCGCTCCTGGCTGACTGCGGGGGCCGCCGACTACCTGCCGATCAACTACCAGGCTGAGCACGTCTTGATGGTCCCACCGGGAGTCGAAGCCCCGGTCCGGATCGGCACCTTCCACCCGGTGCCCGTCCCGACCCAGACATCCGAGCCCCACGAGGATGGATCCGAAGGTGAAGCCGGAGATCAGGACGAACCGGTTTCCCCCGGATGGACGATCGCGCCCCCGGGCTTTGAGCTGCGCGTCCGCATGAGCGGACTGCTCTGGCCGGAGGCGGTCGAACGGATCGCCAATTCGGCGGGTCTGGCCCGCGAAAGCATCGGCGCCGGCCAGATCATCCTCTTCGCCTCGGATCCGCTTTTCCGGGCCTCCGCTCCGGGAACCGCCCGTCTCTTCACCAACGCGGTCGTTTGCGGGCCCGGCATGGGGGCCGACCAGCCGATTGATCTGTAGGGTCGCCGCCGCGATCCTGCAGCTATTCGGGCGCTCCTTCGAAGGACGGCCAACTTTTGCGATCACACCCGTTGCACTCGGCCGACTCCCGCCCATAGTGCTGGACCATGCCCCAGGACGACACGCGACCTCACATCGTGATCGCGGGTGCCACCGGCTTTGTCGGCACGGCCCTGCGCAGGGCCCTCATGTCCGACTTCCGGATCACCGGCCTGACCCGGTCGGCCAGCCGCACGGACGGACTTGATTCGAGGACCGGCACTTATTGGCGCCATTGTGACCTGTTCTCGCTGCTTGAACTGGAACAGGCCCTCCAGGGCGCCGACTACGCCATCTACCTGGTTCACTCGATGATGCCTTCCGCCCGGCTGCGCCAGGGATCCTTTGCCGATCTCGACCTGATCATGGCGGACAACTTCGCGCGGGCCGCCAAACACGGCGGCGTCAAACAGATCGTCTACCTCGGCGGCCTCGTCCCCAAGAGCGACCATCTCTCCCTCCATCTGGCCAGTCGGCTTGAGGTGGAGCATGCCCTCGGTTCGGGAACCTCGCCGCTGACCGCGCTGCGAGCCGGGCTCATCGTGGGGCCCGGAGGATCTTCCCTGCGCATTGTCATCAACCTGGTCCGCCGCCTTCCGCTCATGGTCCTGCCGAAGTGGACCCGTACCCTGACCCAGCCCATCGCCATCGACGACGTTGTCCGGGCTTTTCGCCTTGTCCTGGGAAACCCGGCGTATTGCGGCGGCCACTACGATATCGGCGGGCCGAACGTGATGAGCTACCAGCAGATGCTCAAGCATACGGCCGACGTGCTTGGACGGCGCCGGGTCATGGTCAATGTTTCGATCCTGTCCGTCGCCCTTTCCAAGATCTGGGTCTCCCTCCTCGGGGGCGCATCCCGGAAGCTGGTCGGACCGCTGGTCGACAGCCTGAAGTACCCGATGGTCGCGGAGAGAAACCCCGTCCAGAACGAGCTGATGCGGGGCGCCAAGTCGTTTCATACTGCCCTGCGGGAATCGATCGACGATCGCGGACGCCTCATCCCCAATCCCCGGGACGACATCCGCCGCATCGATGACCGGGCCATCCGTCACGCCCGTCGCGTCCGCTCTGTCCAGCGCATGCCGCTTCCGGATTCCTACACCGCACGCATGGTGGCCGAGGAATACTACCGCTGGCTCCCCACCCTTGTCCGCCCGCTCCTGCGCTGCGAGCTGGCGGAGGGTGGAAAGCTTCGCCTCTGCCTGGGATTCACCCGCTGGCTCCTGGTCGAGTTTTCCCACTCGGCGGAGCGAAGCACGGAAGACCGGCAGCTCTTCTACATCACCGGGGGCATCCTCGCCCGGACCCGCGACAATCCCAAGGGCCGCATCGAGTTCCGCGAGATGCTCGACCGCCGATGGGTGCTCGCGGCCATCCACGAGTATTCGCCCATGCTGCCCTGGTACTTCTACAGCGCCACCCAGGCTCTTGTCCACCTCATGGTGATGCGGAAATTCGCCCGACACCTCGGACGGATCCGGGATGCCGAGCTGGCCAAGGACCGGGAGAACCGACCCGGCTCGTGAGCTACAGGCTACCGCTCCAGCCGCATGATGGCGTTGCCCAGTCCGGTTGAATAGACGGTTCCGTCGTTCGGCGACAGGATCATGCCCGTCATGGCGCCCGGAGCCGGTTCCCAGAGCGGGGGACCAAAGAGTTCGAGCCAGGATTCACCCGCCTGGATGCGCCCATCGATCGTCGCAAGAATCGCCTCCGTCTCCGGGGTCAGGAGGCTGAAGACTTTCGAGAGATTCCCGGTCGCCGGATCGTAAACCGCGATCTCGCTGGTCAGCGGGAGGGCGATCCAGAGCCGTTTGTGTGCATCGAGTTCGAGATTGTCCGGCCTGACCGTGTCGAGAAGCATGATCCGGTCAGACACGGCCCCGGCCGCGGTATCCACGTGAAACCGCAGCACGCCCCGATGGGTTTCGGAAAGGTAAAGGTAACCCCCGTCCTCATCGAGGACCAGGCCGTTGGCGAAATAGAAGCCGTCAGCCAGCTCCACCGCGATACGCTCTTCGCCACCTCGAGCCGGAGGCAGATAGAAGAGCGCGCCATCGGGAGTGGGGAAATCAACGGACACGAAGAGATCCCGCTCCCCGAATTCGGGTCCGTTCCGGGTTGACTGGGTGAACCAGATGCCGCCGAGTCGGTCCTCCCGGGCCATGTTGATGCCGAAGGGGTGCTGGTAAACCTTCTCCACCGCCTCAGTGGCGACGTCCACCCGATAAAGACCCCCGCGGAAAACATCGGCGCCGAGTATATGGGTTCCCGAGGGATTGAGCGTGACTCCATTGATCGTGCTCACGATCTCTGGAGGACGGTGTTCGTAGCCGGCTTCGGCGAACCGGCCGAACGGCTCGCCGGAGCCATCCGCATGAACCAGGCGAAGCCCACTGATCTGGTCGGACACGATCAGGCGTCCATCGGCCAGAACCACCCCGTCTTCCGGTCGGTGGAGCGAACCATCAGTCGGAAAGATCATTTCCGGCTGGAAGGACCAATGGCGCAAGGCAGGGGCGGTCGACCCGGCAGACAAAAGCCCGGCAATGACAAACGACGCACCGGCCAGAATGATGGATTTCAGTAGGTTCATGGTTGTCTCGTGTCCCTTTCTGGCGGGGCGGGGTCTGAGGAGGTGAGAGCACTCAGACTGGTGACAAGCCGGTCCATTGCAAGCCGCCGGGAGAGATCCCGACCTACGGGAAAACCGAACTGAGATAAATCCGGATCGCCCGGAGATCACCGCCTCCGCGGTAAGCGACGCCAAATCGGTCAAAGCTCATCACCTTCAGCGAAATCCGCTCCTCAATACCCACGGCCAGACCAACCTCGAATTCCTGCTTGAGTTCGACCATCGGATCCTGGATCTGACCGAAACCGATTGTGTTGAAATACCAGTAGTGGGCGATGTGGGGCTTGAGATGGAGCTGACGTCCGTCCACCCGCCAGGATCCCAGAGCCAGATCCCCTTCGAACCCCGTGACCAACCGGGCGAAGCTGTCACTCCGCGCAATGTCCGGCACTTGGCCGAACCATTGCAGACCGTTGATCATATCGATCCTGAAGTCGCCCAGGGCGGGCAGCGTCACCCGGCTGTTGAGTCCGAAATAATAGATCTGGGCCGACTCAGCCCCGGACATCTGCCAGCCATATCCATAGTGGACATACGGTTTCAGCACCCAGGACCCCTTGATCGGAATCCTGAAATCCATTCCCGGAACGAACGAGACAGTCTGCAGGTTGTTCGAGAGATCGATGATATCGCCGATGTCACCGAGGTCGATCGTCTGCAACCCGAAGGTAAGCGGGAGGCGCAACCGGGTGGCCACCCCCCGATTCTGCAGGAAATGCAGAGGGATGACCGGCTCCACCTTGAGGACGAAGACCTCGTCCTCCCCCACCCGATAGGCTCCGGTCCCGAAAGCCGCGCTGTAAGCCCAATGATAAAGGCTGTCGATGTCCCGCTGGGTGACCGCCACCTGGGCACCGGCCGGCTGGATCAGGCCCAGGCTCATCGCCATCAACAGGAGGACTCGGGGAAAACGTGACATGGGACGAAACAACGCCGCATTCTCAGGGGATCCGGAGACATGACGATTCTTTTCCCGACGCCCGAACCCTCACCTTCAGAATCTCGTGTTGGTTACCGGAACTTCACTCCTTCGACGTTGCGCTGATAGAGGGGTTCGAAATCGTCGAGACTTCCCGCCTTCTTTCCTTCAATCACGAAGTTCTCAAAGACGAATCCACGCACACCGTCCTTTCCGCGCAGAACGTTCTGAACCCCTTCGTAGGTGGGTTTCTTCTCGAACCAGATATCCTTGAAGACAAAGTTTTCGTAACTCACCCGTTCGGTGCGGGATCCCAGATAAAAAAGCCGGTTGGCCTGGAAATCCACCCGGACGTCCTCAAAGGATTTGTTGCGGACGAAGTGAGCCTCCGCACTGCGGAAAGTCCCGGCGATGACCGCCCGGTTCGAGCCCGCATTCATCGCGTCGGCCGGGACGAGATTGGCCGGCACCCCGATTCCATCGGCCCCGGGGTTGGGCAGGATGTCCCATTCACCCCGCACGATATCGATCCGCCGCACCTGAACGGGCGTGTCATTGTCGCGACTGAGCCCCCAGCCCAGTTGCAGGCAGGCGCCATTGACCATGCCCCAGAAAGTGCAGTCCTCGACCGACCCGACGTTGATGTAGACCGCATCATCATTGACCCGCATGAATGAGCCGCGCTTGTGGACCCCGTGGATCCCGTCGCTGGAAAAACGCCAGCCGAAAGTCTTCAGGTTGTCGTTCTGAAAGGCCCAGCCCACGCAGAAGTGATAGGGGTGGGCCACAAGGACACCTTCGAAGTGACTCGACGTATCTTCAGTCCCCCGAGGCGACTTGAAGGAAAGGAGCGGCTTCACTTCGTCGCCGGCGGGACTGATCCAGGCGGGATAGCGTCGGCGCCAATCCGGGACCGACTTGGCAAAGGGCCAACGCGACCCGATGATCATCCCGCGGCCCGCCACGGAGAAGCCCGCCTTGCGGATGTCCACCCGGCCATTGATCAGGGTGTTCTGGGGGATATAGAGCGCGTCATACTCACTGGATTCATCGATGAACAGACGATTGAGCTCATCCAGGAAGGGAGAGGTCTCATCAATCACTCCCGGAGGAAGGACCAGGACATTCCCTTCGGGGATCATCGACGGCGGGTTCAGAAAAAACACCAACCCATCCTGGAGGGCGTCCGCGTCCTTCACCGGTGCGTTGATCTCGACCAGGATGTGCCTGGTAAAGGTGTGGGGATCCGCCTCAAACTCGACCCAGGCGGGGCCTGTTTCCTGCGTGGCAAGCATCTCCTTCAAACGGGTCGGCTTAAGGCGCAGCCTCTGGATTGAGGTGCCGTCAATGAGTTCAACCCGCACCCTTACCCGCAAATCGCTGTCGACCTGGGCGACATGGACCGCGGTCTGACTGTGCTTGGCCGGCAGCGTCTCCGGGTCGAGGTAATCCGGCCAGAGTTTATAGGTTGTGGTGCCATGGAGAGCGGCATCCCATGGAGTCGGATCGGTTGCAGGTTTGACCAGCACCCGATAACGCGGCGATAGGGCGACCCCCGCCGGATAGTTGGAAGAATCCGGCACGGGAGTGAATCGATCGATACCCGCAACGGCCAGGGACGCACCAAAGAGCATGAGAAAGGCGACTCGGAGCACAAAGACCATCCTGACTGCCGACAGGACCCGGGCAAGGCCGCAGCAAGTGGGACAGTAATCCCGGGGGCTGCCACCCGCTGCGGAGGTCGGTGGTTGACACGACCTCCCGCCCTCCGAGCATCACCGCCTTAAGCACAAGAGAGAATCCGGACACGACGAGCATCTACTACCTCCACCTGGTCTTCGCCCTCGTTCTTTCCCACCTCCTCCTGGGCGAGTCCTACACCGTTGCCCAACTCGGCGGCGCCACTCTCATCGTCGCCGGCAGCCTCCTCGGGATGAGGGCCGCCCGAAGCGCGGTTTGACCGAGTCGGTTGGGTCCTGAATGAAGGGGTCAGGCCGCTTTTTCTCTACGATTTCGAAATCCTATATGAAAAGCGGCCTGACCCCGTTGATCGATCCCCGTCACGATTTGACTTACCATGGGTTGCAGAATGGTCGAAACTGCCACGACCGATTCGATCCGGAACCCCGCCTTCTCCATGAAATTCGAAATCCAGTCCGGAAAGGTCTCCTTTTCATCCGGTCCGTTCTCGCTTGGTCCCGGGGCACCTCGACTCCGGGTCGATGGGCATCCCCGTCGCCTTCGATTCGCCAAGGGCGACTCCGGCCATAACGTCGCCTGGTGCAACGCACAGATCGCACTGACACTTGCCCTCGTTCAGGAGACCCGCCGCCGGGTCCGCTGCACCGCCCGCCTGCAACACCATGGGTCGCATGCGCTCACCCTGAACGAGGTGACCCTCTTCGCCAGCCCGCGAGTCAACCTCGGGTCGAAACCGGACGATGTGCGGATCCTCGAACAGGATGCCTACCTGGGACGCGTCCGCACGCCCCGTCAGATGCATTCGGGCAGCGACGGGCTCAAGGCCCTCGATGGCACCAGCGGTGCCTTCGTCAGCCAGAACGTCACTGTCTTCCATTGTCCGCTGAGCGGCCGCTCCCTGCTCATCGGATTTGAAACCGTCGATCGTTGGCTTCCCCGGATCAGCGCTCGTATGTCGGCCATGGCGGAGGATCAAGGGAAGCCTGTCGAAAACGTGGATGGAGTCGCGGAATTGACTACAGTCAAGGCAGGATCTTCCGGCTGTCCACCTGTTCCAGCCTTCCGCGAATTCATCATCGGTTTTGACGGCGGCGACTACCTGCTCGAGCCGGGTGAATTCCTCCCGCTGGGTGACTTTGTCCTGGAAGAAGGAACGGATCCACTTGCCCTGCTCGATTCCCACGGTCGCCGGATCAAGAGGCGCAACCGTTTCGCGGATCCGATCGGACCGTTGGCCAACTGGTGCAGCTGGTACCCCTACCGGCTCGGGGTAACCGATGACCTCGTCCTCGCGACCGCCCATGCCGCGCGCAGCCGTCACCTTGACAAACTCGGCCTGCGCTTCCTCCAGGTCGATCTCGGCTGGCAGAAGGACAATATCCCCAGCTTCTTTGAAGAGAACGAACGCTTCGCCCGCGGTCTGAAATGGCTCAGCGCCGGCCTGAAGCGAGAGGGCTTTGATCTCGGGGTCTGGGTCGGGGTCCTCTGCATCGCGGATACCCACCCCATCGCCCGCGAACATCCGGAGTGGCTGCTTCCCGGTGCCGACGGGAAACCCCGCTGCAACTACAATTGGTTCTGGGCACCGTTCTGCCCGATCCACGCCCTCGATGTCTCCCACCCGGGAGCCCGGGAGTGGCTCCGGGAAAACTTCACGCGCCTGGCCGAAAAAGGAGTCCGTTTCGTCAAGTGGGACTTTGCGGGAATTGTTACCGGAAAGGAACTACGGTCGCGCCACGATCCTCGGATGGTCAATTCGCGGGCCCGCGAGGCGGTGCGGACCGCCCTGCGTATCGGTCAGGAAGCGCTCGACTCAACCGGGGAAAAGGCACTGATGATCGACTGTTCCGCCACCGACTATGCGGGGGCCGGCATCGCCGCGATCAACTACGCCAACCTGGATACCGGGAACACCGGCCTGGGGTGGCGGCATCTGCGCGATGTCTACACTTCGTTCGCCTGCCACTTCCACAAACACCATTGGACCCTGCTTCAGCCCTCCTGCCTCGTCGTGGGGCTGCCCGGGACACTCGAAGAGGCGCGCATCCGCGCCACGGCAACCTTCATGGGCGCCGGTCATGTCGATCTTGGGGACGACCTGACCTCCCTACCGGAGGACCGGTGGGCGGTTCTCCTCGCCAGTCTCCCACCCAACGACACCCCGGCCAGACCCGTCGACCTTTTCCACCCGATCAGGACCGGCACCCTGTCCTACCTTCAGATGATCAAGGCGGGCGAAGACAAATCGGCCACCGACTCTTCCGGCTTTCCCGTCCCCACGGAGGGCGAGCCCGCCGGGACCTGCGTCTGGGCAGCGAAGATGGTCGGCGACTGGGATGAATGGCATCTTGTCGCCCTGTTTAACTGGACCGAACCGCCGACCGAAGAGGGCTCCGGGGTGAACCTTGCCCGCCGCTTCCAAGTCGATTTCGAACGACTCGGATTCGCGGGGAACACGAAGTTCTGGGCCTACGAGTTCTGGTCCGGCCAGTTCCTCGGGGAGATCCCGCGCCCGTCGCGGCCCGAGGGCGCCTACCGGCACCCCGGCGACTTCGCCCACCCGGTCCTCGAATCCGGCCCCGGCCTGCTCGATATCGGCTTCCATGGTCCGGCCGTGAAACTCCTGGTCCTGCGCAAACCGCGCCCCCATCCCTGGCCGCTGGGCACCAGTTTCCACCAGAGCGGGGGCCGCGAACTGAGCGATGTCCACTGGAATGCCCGCACCCGCACCCTCTCGGGAAAACTCCACCGCCCACCCGGCGAAAGCGGTTTCATCATGATCGCCTGCCCTGAGCCCGGTCGAAGGGCCAATCCCCGGCCCGACGGCGTCAACCACCACCGCCATCCGATCATCGCCACCGCCGACGTCACCGAATGGTCCGTGCCCATCCACTGACCGGCTTATCCGGAATCGGCCACCAACCGGCGGAACTTCCCCTTCAGACTCTCTCCGTATTCATTAATCCCATACGACGACCCGAGGCCGCTCAACCGGGGATGCGGGTGCGCCTGGCGTTTCGAGAAGAAATCGGCGTCGGTCTCTTCGACGTGGATGAAGTGATAGGCCAGCCCGGCCCGGGCCTTTGTAGAACGATTGTTGCCGGTGGCATGGGGCGCGCCATAGCAGAAGAAGACCACCCCGCCCGCCTTCAGCTCCATCAGCTCCGCTTTGGATTCGTCGACCTGGCAGAAGATGTGGTGATCGCTGAAAGGGTCGCGCTGGTGCGCGATGGCCTCTTTGAAGGCGTGGGGGACGAGGCGAAGCGTCCCGTTCTCCTCGTTCGCATCATGAATGGCGATCCACATGGCCACACCGCGGACGGGACGCTTGATCTTGAAATAGGCGTTGTCCTGGTGCCAGTTGGTGCCCCGGCCCGTGCCCGGGGGTTTGAGAAAGATCTGGTCGAGCTGCAGGGCGACCTCGTCACCGATCAGGGCGGTGACCGCATCGATCACCTTCTGCTCGAAGGGCAGTGCCCTCATGAGGGCGCTGAAGGGCGAACAGGGACAAAGCTGCAGGTTATGGGCGGTCGTCGAATGCGTGGCGCCGTCGCCGTCCGTGCTGACATTCCGCAGAAACCCGTGGTTCTGAAGTCGCTCGACGTCGGTCTGGAGCGCTACGGTTTCCCCGGCATCAAAAAAGCCCGGGACGGCGACATAGCCCCTGTCGAGGAATTGGGAGATCTGATCGGGCGTGAGTTTCATAAGGTGCGGGATACCACTGTAGGTCAGACCACAAACATTGTGGTTTGACCCCATTTTCAATAACGAATATCAATCGTGATTCATCGACCGACCGCCATCCGATGAAAGGCATGAACCCACCATCAGCCGGGCCACCAGGTCGTTACGTCGTTTGCCTGCTGGCCTTCTATCTGGTCGCGACACAGGCATTCGCCCAGAGCACCATGATCCCAAACCAGAACACCACTCCCTGGCGGATGCCATGGACCCGCGGTTCGGAACGGTTCCAGCGGCATTGGCAGATTTGCGCACCGCTCACGCCTGAACAAGCGGCCACGGTGCTCGACCCGTCGATCGATCATGACGCCCCAACCGCAGTCCCGCCGTGGACGCCGCTGACCTCATGGAGTGACGACATCAACCTTGAAGGCATGGTTCCGATCAACCCAGATCAGGTGGCGCTGGTCCGCACCACGGTGGCGCGGTCCGCAGCAGGTCGGGCGACCCTGCTAATCGGTGCCGACGGCACGCTCGAAGTATCGGTCAACGGCGTCCCTGTCCACCGTCGGTCAAACCCGGAACCCTTTGCCTTCGACCAGACCGTCGTGCCGGTCAGGTTGCGGGAAGGAGACAATGAATTCATCCTGAGACTGGTCAACGCCTCCGGCCCGATGAAGATCTCATTTCGGATCGTGGAAACCGGGGCCGTCGTCACACGGCCGGGAGAGATCGGCCCCACCCTGCTCGACGAAGCGGACGGCATATTGACCCTGCGGACCGACATCCGTAAAGACGTTGCGGGCGCACCGGTCGACGTCGAAGTGGTCCTGCCCGGGGGCGCCGTCATCGCTCACGCAGCGGTGGTTCGCGGCGAGACGGTCCGGTTCAACTACGGCGATTGGCCCTTGGGGCCGGTTGAGATCCGCTGCACCACACTCAACGGTGCGGGCGACCGACGTGCCGTCCATCTGGCGTGGTATCATGGAGACGCCCTGGCCGAGGCCCGGGAACTGATCGCCGCGGCGGCCGGGGAACCGCCCGGTCCCGAAGGCGACCACGTCCGCATGCTGGCCGAACTGGTCCAGGACTTCATCGACCACCAGCTCGCCCGGATTGATCCGGCGGCCCGAAGACTGCTGAATTCCGCTCTCTTTGAATATCGGGAATTGCTCGTCGAACGGGCCGGGGGAGTCGGAACCATCCGTCCCTGGGGTTTCGTCCGAATGGCCTGGACCGATGAGACCGACGGCTCGACTCAGTTCTGTCGGGCCTATCTTCCTCCCGATTACGACCCGGCCCAAGCCTGGCCCGTCGTCATCTTCCTTCATGGCTATCACCCGGCCAATCCCCCCTATATCGGCTGGTGGTCGATCGATATGCGTCACACGCCCGAGGCGGACAATCATGGTGTGATCTACCTCGAACCGCACGGCCGGGGGAACTCCAACTTTAGCGGTATCGGTGACAAGGACGTCCTGCGTGCCCTGGCCGAAGCCAGACACCGTTTCACGATTGACGATGACCGCGTCTACCTGACCGGCGAATCCATGGGCGGAGACGGTGTCTGGAGCATGGCCTCCCGCCATCCCGAGGTCTTCGCCGCGGCCGCGCCCGTACACGGCGGATGGGACCCACGACTTGTCCCCGTCGACGAGGGCGGACTGATCGGACGCTTGCCGGTCAGCGACCTTGAGCGTTTTCAGCTCGAGGTGTGCGGCAGTTTCGGCAGCGCCGAAAACCTGCTCCACGTCCCCCTCGCGGTTCACCACGGCGACGCCGACCAGAGCGTCGATGTCGGAAACTCCCGCTTTATCGTCCAGATGCTGCAGCGCTGGGGCTATGACATTCGTTATTTCGAGCATGTCGGTCTCGGCCACGAAAATCTTGGGGCCCGGGAAGCCATCGTTGATTGGTTGCTGACCCACCGCCGCGTCAGTGATCCGCCGACCATTCGTTTGCGCTCGCCCGATCTGGACGCGGCACGGGCTTATTGGCTGTCCGTCGAAGCGGCGGGGCAGCCTTGTGAGATGATCGAAGTGGATGCCGCCTTCACCCGGCCCGGTGTCCTTCGTCTCGACACCGTCAACGCCGCCGCAGTGCACTTGAATCCGCCCGCCACTCTTTGCCCGGGCGGCGCTCTCACCGTGGTCTGGAATGGCGAGACCCACCGCGTCAGGCTGGCCGATGGAGGGGTCCGGATCGGCGCACCCCGCCCGCCGGCAGGCTCTCTGGCCAAGATACGCGGGATGGAAGGCGGCATCGAGCGTTTCATCACGACACCGTTCATCGTGGTGGTCGGAACCATCTCGCCGGATGAAGCCATGCGCCGGATCTGCCGCGACAAGGCCGAAGTGGTCGTGAACAAATGGATCAACTGGCAGAAGCATCCCCCTCGGGTTCGGACCGATCAGGAACTCACCGCTGAGGAAGAACGCTCGTATTCCCTGCTCCTGATCGGTGGACCCGAGGCCAACAGCATCGCGCGGAAATTCGCCGGCGACATCCCCCTGCAGGTCGAGCCGGACCGGATCACCATCGATGGCCGGAGCTGGACCGTATCCGACGCCGTGGTCCAGCTGCTTTACCCGAACCCGGCCGCCACCGAACGCTACATCCTGGAAGTCGCGGGCACCTCAGCGAAGGGTCTGTATTTCTGGGCGCCGCTTCTGTGGGACTACCGTCCCATCGTCCACGACTGGTCGATCACCGATGGGAGGCTGGTCGCCCTGCCCCCTGCCCACCCTGCTGAGGAAGCCCGCGTCGCCACCGGTGTCTTCAACCAGGCCTGGCGGCGCGATGATCGCTGGGTGGTCGAGGGCGATGCTGAACGACGCGCCGCCAGCCCCCTGCGGATGGGTCCATTGCCGGACACGGGACAAGCGCACCCCGCGATGACCGACTGCGCGGGCACCTACCAGTTGGAGTGGGATCAACTTGTCGTGACGGAGACCGATGGAGACCTCTGGGTGCAAAGCGAGGGCGGCCGACCGACCCGCCTGATCCGCGAGGGCGTCAATGAATTCGGCGACCCGTTGACCGGAGCTTTCCTGCGCTTCGCCACGGAGGCTGACGGAAGCGTCACCCTGCATCGGAATCTGGACGGCCGGCAACAGTCCAGCCCGCGCACAAACCGCTGAACCGTTCAAACCAACCGTAGCCTGCTGGAATGGCGCTTGGTTAAGGGTGCTTATCGTTGTCTTGTCTCGGACAACCGTTGCGGCTGACCGGGGACGTCCAGCCCTACCACGGATGCTCTGATTTCAGTTGGTCGGGCGAGGGCCTCCGGACCCGCCGTCGAAGAGCAGTCGACACCTCGTTGGCTGATCCGACTCTTTCGCCAACCAAGCGCCATTCCAGGATCCTACGGTTGGTTTTCGACCGCAAAACCCTACAGTCTATGCTACGTATGGTTTTGTTGTATCCGGTCTCGCCTTATTCAGGCCTTCTCCTCTTCGATCATCCGGATGACCTTCCATTTCCCACTCCGGAAACGGATGATGAAAACGGTCGCGACGGTCGCGAGGTTCCCCACCATGACGACAAAGGCGTAGTAAACCGAGAGGTGCAGCACCTCAATGACGACAAAGGTCGGCAGGACGAGACAGAAGGCCGAGGTGATGGCATTGGTGATCATGACAAAGCGGGTGTCTCCCGCCCCTTTCAGCGTGCCCCCCAGGACAATCGTCACCGAATCGATCATGGCGACCAATGCCATGAACTGAAGTATCGTGACCGCCATGATGATGATGGCCGCCGTGGTCCCGTCGGCCTCTCCGGCGGTAAAGGGGGAAAGGAGCAGTTCAGGGATGGAGAGGTAGAGGACACCCATGACAAAACTGTAGGACAGGCTCAGGGTCAGGGCGGATCGCGTCGCGCGGGCAGCGAGGTCGCTCTTCCGGGCTCCCTGGAAGCGGCCGACCAGGATGCTGGTGGCGATTCCGATGCCCACCAGAGGCAGAACTCCCAACATATTGATCTGCTGGGCCATGTTGCTCGCCACCAGCTCGAGCTTGCCGATTCGGCCGATCAGGAGAACGAAAATGGCGAACCCGGAAATGCTCAGCCAGAACTGCAGGCCCGAGGGCGCGCCAAAGCGGATCATCCTCAGGAGGAGGTCACGGTCGAACGCCCGATTCCTCCGGGTGAAAAAGACGCGATCATTGAACGGGCGAAGCACCAGAAAGGCGTAGATCAGGAAAGAGACGGCAGAAGAAAACACGGTGGTGTAGCCGGCGCCCTGAATCCCCATGCGGGGCATGCCCCAATTCCCCAGAACCAGGCCATAGTCCAGCACGCCGTTCAGGGTGCACATCGAAACACTCATCCACATGACCGGCCAGGTCTTGCCTCTACCGGAATAAAAGCAGGAGAAGGCGGAGCCCATCAGACCGAAAAGCGGCCCCCAGTTGAGGATCCGGAAGTAGGCGACTTCCAGGACCTGGACCTCGGGATCATGCCCGACCAGGGAAAACAGGGCGGGAGCCGCGAAATTGAGCAGGGGCAGCGAAAGGCCGCCGATCAGGGCCAGACGGAGCCCATTCCAGATGACCGCGCCGATCCGATCCTGTCGTCCCGCCCCGAAGTACTGGGCCACGAAAGTCGAGGAGTACATGACCAGGCCCATGAAGAAGCACTGAAACGAAAAGTTCAGCATTGAGGCGGGCACAGAGGCCGCGATCGCCTCCTCCGAGTACCAGCTCAGGAACATCCGGTCGACGAACATCATGACCGAGTAGGAGCCCGTACTCAGGATGAGGGGGAAGGCCACATTGAGCAGCTGCCGCATCCCTCCGTCCCCCCGCCATCGCCGTGCGATCCATCCCTCATCAGGTCTGGCGAGGGCTGAGGGAGGGTCGTCCGAATTCACAGGAAGCCGAGTATCTCTCATGTTCAAGCCCGGTCAATGGGCATTCCACGCGAATTCGAACGTCCCTGAGAATCCACACCCCGGACCGTCGGACTCCGGTAGGGACAACTTCGAACGATCACTGTCCCTCAGTCCTTGGGATCAGTCACGGAAGCCGCTAGAGGTCGGGTGCAATGTCCACTTTGCCCGACCCGATCCGCTGGAAGGACCCATTGACCGTCATCGGCCGTAATCCCCTTGCTTTCCGACCGGACTTTCCTGAGGTCGCCGAACGACGGAAAACCTGGTGGCGTTTGGATGCGGTCATCCGCGCCCTTGATCCCCGAGGTCCGGCCCTCTGCATCGATTGAATCCGCGAGCGGATTGCGGCAGCATGAAAACACAGCTCTTCAGCCCGATAATCGATTCCCCCTGGCGCGCAGAACAGGCATCATTGATCCCAAGCAGGAGATTCAAGGAACCATGAAGACCACCGATCGTCCCTCTCCCATCACTCCGATCCGCCCGAAATGGCGCGGCACCCTGACCGAAAGGGAACGATTTCGCCGCCAGATGCATCACCAGCCGGTCGACCGTTGCTTCAACCGGGAATTCGGCTACTGGGACGACAATTTCGATCTCTGGCCCATCTTCAGCGACCACGGGATCCGCACAAATGACGAAGCCGATGTCTTCCTCAATTTCGACCGTTCCTTCTCCGTCGGCAGTCCGTTCATGCACCCGGTCTTTCCCGAGACGGAAATCAGCCGGACCGAGACTACCCGGGTCCTGCGCAACGGAGACGGGCTTCTCGCCGAAGTGCCCATCGACGGGCATGACACCATTCCCCATTACCTGGGTTCATCAATCCAGTCACCGAACGACTGGGAGGAGGTGAAACGCGAACGCTTCCGGCGCGATGATCCCGTCCGCAAGGTCGACATCGACGCGATCCTCCGGAAACACCCCGCCGACCGCGATTACCCGCTGGGAGTCAATACCAGTTCCATGATCGGGAGGGTCCGTAATCTGCTGACCGTCGAGGGCCTGGCCTACGCGACCTATGACTACCCGGAGATGGTCGAGGACATGGTCGAAACCTGCTGTGTGCTCAACGAGGACTTTCTCGATCAGGTCCTTCCCCACATCGCCTTCGACTTCGCCGAAGGCTGGGAAGACATCTGCTACAGCGCCGGTCCGCTGGTTTCGGTCTCCTTCTTCCGGGACATCGTGATGCCGCGCTACAAGCGGATCGGGAAGAAGCTGCGGGACCATGGGATCGACATCTGGTGGATCGATTGTGACGGCGATGTCCGCCCCCTCATCCCCTATTTCCTGGAAGGCGGCGTCAACACCATGTTCCCGTGGGAAGTCAACGGATCCGGTCATCCGGGTCAGGCCCTCGACAAGTGGGGGCCGGAGTTGCGGATCATGGGAGGCGTCGACAAGATGGCCCTTGGCGCCGGCCGGGATGCCATCCGCAAGTGGGTGGCGTCGCTCGTGCCCTACGTTGAGAAAGGCGGCTTCATTCCCTTCTGCGACCATCGCTGCCCACCCAACGTCGATCCCGATGACTACCTCTATTACCTGGACCTGAAGGAGGACCTCTTCGGGCTGAAGGGGTAATGCGCCGAGCCCGGGTTCGACCGGGTTCCGGTCTCGTGAGATGGCCCGGTGATCGGTCCGTTTCCACCGTCTGGCAGCCACCCGCAGTTGGGGGGGGCGATTGAGTGATGAGCAAAAGAAGCGTTCGAGCATTCTAACACATGACTATTAGCTTTTGTTATTTACTGCCGACTTTATATCAGCCAAGCTTTTGCAGACTCAACGACTTACGACCATGCCCCCCCCAACTGAATCTCTGGATGCAGGTGCCTGTTTTCGTCCTCTCCCGCGAACAGCCGGAACCGGCCTGATCCGTCCAGCGTGGGTCATTTTCCTGATCATGGCCCTGAACGGGCTCCCGGCCGCGGCTCAGGAATCGTTCACCAACGACGAATGCCTCGAGTGTCACCTCGCCGAAGAGGTGCCCGTTCCCGGGAAGCCCGGTGAATTCCGCCTCGAAGGGATCCGCCCGGAGAAATTCGACGAGTCCGTCCACTACCTCCTCGACTGCATCGATTGCCACACCGGGATCAAGGACCTCGATCACGAGACCCCGCTTCCCGCCGCCCAATGCACCTCCTGCCACGAGACGGAGGCCGCCGAATACTCCCGCAGCATCCATGGCGTCAGCCATGTCATGGGAGAGTCCGACGCGGCCACCTGCGCCAGTTGTCACGGAGCTCACGAAATCATCCCGGTAGACCGTCTCGAGTCACCCGTCTTCAAGCTCAACCTTCCCCGGACCTGCGCCACCTGCCACGACAATGAGGGCATTTCCGACGAGTACCGGATGTCCAATCCCGAGGCCGCCTCGCACTATGTCGAAAGTATCCACGGCCGCGCCCTGTTGAAAATGGGGCTGATCGTGGCCCCGTCCTGCAATGACTGCCACGGGGTTCACGACATCAAGCGCAGCGTGGATCACAGCTCGCGGGTCAACCATGCCAATATCGCCACCACCTGCGGTCAATGTCATGTCGGCGTCGAGGAAATCTACAATCAGAGCATCCATGGTGAGCTCCTGGCCAAGGGCGACCCCGACGGCCCCGTCTGCACCGACTGCCACACTGCGCACGATATTGAGACGCCGGTCAACAACCACTTCAAGGCGATCAGCGACGAGCGGTGCGGGAAGTGCCACGAAGACCGGCTGATCCACTACAATGAGACCTACCATGGCAAGGCCATGGCCCTGGGCCGCCCCAACGTCGCCGCCGACGTCGCCGCCTGTTTCGACTGTCACGGACATCATGACGTCTTTCCGACTTCCGATCCCCGCTCAAAGCTGTCGGCCGGGAATATCGTCGGGACCTGTTCGCAATGTCATCCCGGCATCAACGAATCCTTCACCGAGTACCGCCCCCACGCCAACCCACTCGACTCCGTGAATTACCCGGGACTGCACCGGGTCTTCCTCTTCATGACCGTGCTGCTGGTCGGGGTGTTCACTTTCTTTGGGATCCACACGGTCTTCTGGGTCGTCCGCTCGATCTACCTCTACGTCCACGATTCCAAATCATTCCGTGAAGCCAAGGTTTCCGCCGCAAAGGACGACGAACTCTTCACCCGCTTCAATCCCTTCGAGCGATTCCTCCACTTCCTCGTGGTGATCAGCTTCCTCCTGCTCGTCATCACCGGCATGCCTCTGAAATTCTACTACACCGACTGGGCGAAGGCGCTCTTCGGACTGATGGGGGGGCCCGATGTCGCCCGTTCGCTCCACCACTTCGGTGCCGTGATGACCTTTGCCTATTTCGGCCTCCACCTTTTTGACCTCGCCCAGTCGCTCTGGGGCAATCGAAAGGCCATTCGCAATCCGGAAACCGGCCGGATCGAATTCAAGCGCCTCGGCGAGGCCGTCTTCGGTCCCGACTCGATGGTCCCGTCCTTCCAGGACTGGCGGGACTTCATCGCCCACCAGAAATGGTTCTTCGGCAAGGGTCCGCGACCCCAGTTCGACCGCTGGACCTATTGGGAACGTTTCGACTATTTCGCAGTGTTCTGGGGCATCTTCGCGATCGGCGTATCCGGGATGATCATGTGGTTCCCGAAGTTCTTCACCCTCTTCCTCCCGGGCTGGATCATCAACATCGCCCTTGTGGTGCACTCCGACGAGGCGCTCCTCGCCGCCGGATTCATCTTCACCTTCCACTTCTTCAACACCCACTTCCGTCTCGAGAAATTCCCCATGGACACGGTGATCTTCTCCGGCCGTATCTCCAAGACCGAGATGCTGCACGAGCGTCGCCGCTGGTACGACCGTCTCGTGGCCAAGGGCAAGCTCGACGAACACCGGGTGAAGGACGACTGGGAAGGCCGCAAGAACATCATGCGCTCCTTCGGCTTCACCTTCTTCGGCATCGGTCTCGTCCTGCTCGGACTGATTGTCTACGCGATGATCTCGCGCCTCTGGCACTGACCATGGCGGGCGACCGCGCCCCGATTTCCCCACAGATCGGAGATCGACCCGAACCCGGGCGGCCAAACCCAGGCGAAACAGGCGGTCGGCATTCGTCCAGAGGATCCTTTCCTCATGCTCGGGTTAAAGACCCGGTCCGCGGACAAACTTGAGGTAGGTTGGTCCGCGTCCGGCAGATCGGATCAAGGCCTCATCTCGGACTCCCTTTCAGGGAAGGCGCTCCACGCCGCATACCCCCCAGGAAGACCAGTCCGAACAGTCCGACCAGGGGCATGATGAGAAAGGCCGTGCCATAGCCGAGGCTGCCGGCGATCCGCCCCCCCACCCCGGCCGACCAGGCCTCGCAACCATTCGTCGCCGCCATGTAGGTGCTGAACTGGGTGGCCCCGAGGCGCGGGTCGGTCAGATCCATGAAGAGACCGTAGGATGCAGCGGTGAAAAGGCCGATCGCGAAATAGACCAGAGTCATCAGCCCCATCAGAACCGCCCCGGACAGTCCAAGCAGGTTCGCGAGACCCACCGTCCCGACCAGGCCGCAGAGCAGACCAAGAAAGAGACCCACGCGGCGGCGGCGATCCCCCCGGTCGGAGAGCCGTCCCCCCAGCAAACCTCCGACCAGCATCGCCCCGACGACCGGCAATCCGAAGAAGACTCCCGTGGCATGCGGCCCCACGCCGGCATCGATGAGAAAGGGACCGGCCATCGCCCCCATCGCCTCAAAACCCGCACCCGCCACCAGGGCGAAGCCGAGACCCATCCAGGTGGCCCGCGATCGGGAAGCGTGACGCAGCGACCGGACGAACTGATCCCAAGCCGAGTGGACCGAGGGCGATGGTTCCGCGCCGCGCACCATCGTCCAGAGGAAGATCACCGTACCCCAGATCGCCGCCAACAGCGCCACCAGGACCGTTTGCCACCCGAAACGGTGGGCGATCAGGATGGCCCCCCCGCCAAAGAGACTCCGCCCGAGAAGCATTCCGGCCTGCATCGCCCCGTTGAGCCAGCCACGCTGTTCCGGAGCAGTCGTGGTCACCGCCAGCGCGTCGATCGCCACGTCCTGGGTCGCCGCAAAAAAGGCATGGGCCATCAGCAGGATGATCCAGATCGTCAAGTGCTCGAGAGGATCCAGCCAGAGCAAGGGCACAAGACACGCGCCCATCGACAATTGTGCCGCCATCGCCCAATGCCGGAAACCCCATTTGGGTCCGCGAATGGCATCGACCAGCGGCGCCCAGAGAAACTTTCCGGTCCAGGGCAGGACAAGCAGTGCTGTCAGGGTGGTGATCCGTTCCACCGCCACCCCCTCGGTTCTGAGCAGGGTCGGCATGGCCCACCAGAGAAACCCGATCGGCGCCCCTTCACTGAAGTAAAGGAAGGCAAAGACCCAGACCGGTCGGCCGGATGGATTCGCAGAGTCGGACGCCACGGATGCACCCTGCCATGACGCAGGTTCATTGGGAAGCTTTCGCTGACGAGACGGGGTCAGGCCGCTTTTTCTCTACAAATTGATTGCGACCGATCTCCCTCCAATGGCACTTTCGGTTCATGGCCAGAAAGCTGCGGATCGAATATCCCGGGGCGATTTACCATGTCCTCAACCGCGGTAATTACCGGCGTGATCTGTTCGAAACAGTCGGCGCCGCTGAATCCTTCCTCAAGACGCTCTTCGAGACATGTGGCCAGTACGGCTGGAGGATCCATGCTTATGTCCTCATGCCCAATCATTTCCACCTCGCGATGCAGACTCCCGAGCCGACCCTGGTCGAGGGGATGCATTGGCTCCAGAGCACTCTGGCCACTCGATTCAACCGATTGCGGGGAGAAAATGGTCACCTTTTTCAGGGCCGCTACAAGTCGCTGGTCGTGGAAGATGCTTCGGCCCTGAGTCGGGTCGTCGACTATATCCATCTGAATCCGGTGAGGTCCGGAATCATCGCGCCTGAACAGCTCAAGGCCTACCGCTGGAGCAGCCTGCGGGCCTTCATGAAGGGCCCACGGGAGGCCGCGATGGACCCGGATCCCTGGCTCAAAACCAGAGCCGAGTGGCGCGACGACACCGAAGGCTGGGCCGCCTATGAGCGGCATCTCGTTGAAACCGCAAAGGACAAGGCACGGTGGGATTCCGAAGGGCTGACCGGCCTGTCACGAGGATGGGCCATCGGGACGGATGCCTGGCGGAAGGCGCTTGCTGCGGAATACACCGAGGTTGCCCTTTCGTCGGGTCTTGAGCGCAAGGAAGCCAGGGATCTCCGCGAGGCCGCCTGGCGGGTCAGTTTCGATTCCGCAATGAAGAAGGCCGGCAGGTCCTCAGCTGATCTGGAGACAAAACCTCTGAAGACGGCATGGAAGATCGACATCGCCGAGAACGTGCGACGCGAATCCGGTGCGTCTCTGATCTGGTTGGCCAAGCAACTGAAGATCGGCCAGCCAAGCACCTTGCGGTGTTACCTGTCCAACTCCCGGGCCGCGATCCAGAGATAAATAAGCGAGCAGAGGGGCAGGGCTGGAATGGCACCAAGATAAGCAGTTTCATTGGCTCAGAACTGGCATTTCTTGTTGGTGTATTTGTCTGGTGTAGTCGCCCCACCTGTGGTGAGCCTGCCGAACCCAGTCTCTTCGGGCGTGTCAACGTGGATACGCGGCAAGAGACTGCCGCGGCTACATTTCGTGATCCCTCCTGAATACCCCTTAACTTGGTGTCATTCGGGTCAGGCCGCTTTTCATCGATGAATTGCTCCACCGCCGCAAGATCCGCCGGCTATCGATCGTGCATTGAGCGGACCGCCCTTCAGGAAAATCATATGGAAAGAGCGGCCTGACCCCTTGATCAACCCTCACCCAAGTACCTTTTGATGCAGGTGGCGACTTCTTCCGCCAGAGCGGCCGAACCGATTTCGGTGAAGTGAACATTGACCGGGATCTGGAGGTCCTTCTCCCGGGGCAGGACGAAGGCGTAAAGATCATCGATGGCGATGCCCTCCTCTTCCATGATTTCACGGGCAATCGCATTGTAGAGGGGCACATCCGCGGTCTGGCGCCGTGGGTTCAGATCGCCGGCCGGAACCGGAGTGGTGCTGCACCAGATCAGGGTGGCTCCGGTCTCCTTCATCCGCTTGACCAGTAAGCGCAGATTGGCTGCGTAATCATCCTCAGACACCTGACGCTTTCCGTCCTCCATGTACTTGATGTCGTGCAGCCCCCAATTGAAGTGGATGACATCCCAATGACCGTCCCCGAGCCAGGCCTCGATGTTCGCGACTCCCCTTGAGGTGGGTCCGCCGTTTTCCGGAATGCGGTGGACATTGGCCTTCCCCATCAGGAGTTCCCGCACCCCGATGGTGTAGCCGACCGAAATGGAATCCCCGATCAGGAGGACACGGGGCAACCCGGCGGATTCCTCCACCGGCGCAAAGGCCGGACTGGAGTCGCCGAAATCCGCAGACGAGCCCGGGGCCGGCCGACCCTCCGTGCCGGAGGAAAGAGAAGAGAAAGAGACCGCCATGAGGATCGTGAAAAGGAGGGTGGGACGCATGGGGAAAAGCCACCTACTCTTCAAACGATCGGAAGACTCCGGGCAACTGGAAACCTTCACGGTCCCGCACAAACCCCGGGCAGACAGTCGGACTGTCGCCACCCAACGCGGCGCTCGACGACGTCATCGGGAACGGATTGTGGCTTCGAAAATCTCGCCGAATAGTATTATAATCAGATTTGTCCCGTTTCTGATTGATTTTATTGAGTTTTGGATGCATTATTATTACTATATTAAATATGAACGCAAAAAGTTGGAACGAACTCAAGACGGTCGCCCGAGACATGCCCTTCGTGGTGGACCGGATTCGGCTTTCCGAATCGGGCATTGTGATCGAAGGCCCCTTTGAGTTGCCACCCCTGGCGAGATTGTCCGAAGACGACCAGGCCTTCGTCACGGCATTCGTGCGCTGCCACGGATCGATCAAACAAATGGAGAAGTATTTCGGGGTCAGCTACCCCACGATAAAGAACCGGTTGAATGCCATCGGCGGCCGCCTCGAGTTTGTCGACATCGCGCCCAGGTCCACCCGGTTGGAGATTCTCGATCAGCTTGAAAAAGGTGAAATCACCGCCGACCAGGCGGTCGAACTGTTGAAGAAAGGAAACTGAAGATGAATGACGAAAAGAAGCGAATCCTGGAAATGCTCGCCCAGGGCAAGGTGACGGTGGACGAGGCCGAACGACTCCTGAAGGCCTTGGACGAATCCACTCCGGTGGAACCGGCCTCCGAGGCCTCTGTTGAAGCTGGAAGCATTCGGCGGAAGCCCAGGTATCTTTGCGTGAAAGTGGATTCCGGCGGGTCCAACGGAGGGACAGGATCCGGAGACAAGATCGATGTGCGGATTCCGTTGGGGCTGGTCAAGGCAGGCATCAAGCTGAGCTCGATCATGCCCGAAAAGGCCAAAGCCAGGATGAACGAGAAGCTCAGCGAGCAGGGTATCGATATTGATCTGGACAATATCAAGGGACGGGACCTGGACGAGGTTCTCGCGTGCCTGTGCGATGCCAATATCGACATCAAGGGAGACAAGGACACCGTCCGGATCTACTGCGAGTAACCCGGAACCGGCATCGATTTGCCTCTAGCCAGCCGGGTTCTTCCAGCCTGACACCTGGATTGGCAATCCGGGTTTTCAGATCGGTGGGCTCTCTCTCACAAAAACGCCAAGCGTTTTGCTGGCGAGGCGTATCAATCCGCTTGGCGGATTGATGGTGCCCCCACCGAGATTTGTTCACGATCCCGCACTGCGGGAGAGAAGGCCTTACACTCGGATTGCCAATCCCAGTTTGGAGCTTGGTGGGCACTCTCTCGCAAGAACGTTTCACGTTTTGCTGGCGAGGCGTATCAATCCGCTTGGCGGATTGATGGTGCCCCCACCGAGATTCGAACTCGGATTAACGGTTTAGGAAACCGCGGTTCTATCCATTGAACTATGGGGACAAATAAGTCATGTTCAGCCATTTAAGAGTTCTCAGATCTCCAAGATTGACTCCGAGAGTCACCTGTGAGAGTAACCTAGCCAACTTCCCATGGCTAAATCACTCAACGAACAGGATGAAAACTCGTCGCCATTCGTGAAGGTTGGAGAGTGCCTCTACCGTCGACGAACAACAAAAGGTTATTACGCATTGCTTAAGCATGCAGGCAAGCAGGTTCGTCGGTCTCTTAAGACGACAGATCCAGCCCTCGCAAAGCGACGCTTGGCCGATCTCAAGCTGAAGATCGGAGCTCTCTCGAAGCGACCCGATGCGGCAAGCGTGAGTTTCGATGAACTCGCCAACCGATGGCTTGAAACCCTCAAGCCACGATTGAAGCCGAAATCCTTCCAACGTCGCCAGAACAGCATCAACCAGCTTCGCCCCTACATCGGAACCCTGACGATCAAACAGCTATCTCCGGAGATCTTCGACCGCTGGGAATCTGAGAGAAGCCCTGGCATTGCTGCATCCACATTCAACAACGAGCGGGAATCGATCATCTCTGTTCTGGATTATGCCAAACGCGATGGCTTGGTCCTGGAGAACCCCGCCTTGGTCCTGAAACGCCGAAAGCTTCCCAAGTCGGCAGTCTGGATTCCCACAAAGGAGCAATTCAGCCTTCTCGTGAAGACGCTCCGCATTTCGGGACCACGTTTCGTCGATGCGGCCGACCTCGTAGAGCTCCTGGCCTATTCGGGTATGCGATTGACAGAAGCAACCTCGATGCGATGGCGAGACATTGACTTTGAGAACGGGCGATTCGTCGTGACTGGGGGCGTGACAGGCACCAAGAACCACGAAGAACGGGTAGTCCCGCTATTTCCGACTCTTCGAACGTTCCTCGAGAAGGTCCGTGAAGAAGACGCTCCAAAGTCCGATCAATCCATTGTGCAGATCGGAACAGCCATCAAGGCACTCGCAAGTGCCTGCAAGAAAGCCGGGATTCCCCGCTTCACGCACCACACGTTGAGGCATTTCTTCGTAAGCAATGCGATTGAACTGGGGATCGACTTCAAGACGATTGCCTCATGGGTCGGCCACAAAGATGGCGGGCTTCTCGTAGCAAAGACCTACGGGCACCTCCGTGATCACCATTCGAACGAAATGGCTCAGCGAATGACGTTCAGCGCATAATGATGTCCTCGAAAAGCGAATACCAAACTCCCCTGACAACTCAGGACCTCCTTGAAATTCGCTTGATCGAACTCGCGACATACCTCGACGGCGAAATCGGTGACGATCAATACCCGCTTTGGGTGCGCTCAAACGGAGCTTTTCTCGCAAAAAAGATCGCCCCAAAGATCTGGTTGAAGCGAGCAAGTGCAGATCCCAATGCCTTCATGAAGGGATTGATCACTGGTTTTTGCCTATGGCTCAGTGACCAACCGATTGATTCGCTTTTGAGAGACGCCAATCACACCAAAACTGGCAGGGTCATACGAACCTCCGGGATTCCAGACCTCGCTCGAATCAGGCTCTGCGACGCTCTCCGAGTAGCCCCAAAGATTCCGGATCACGTAAAGAAAAAGACAAAACAGACTGTTATAGCCGCCTTTCAAGCAGGAGAACACAGATCCCCATTCTTTCATGGATTCGCCATCGGGCTCGATTTCACGGAATCCTTCGATGAGATCGAGCATACCAGGCACAGAGTCGGACCTTCCGGAAAACTCCCCTTGCGGATTTACCTTTGGCTTAGGTGGCCAGAATTTGAAGCCATGAGCAATATCTCTAGGGCATACGAGAGGTGCAAAGCCGCCTTTGATTCGATTGGCGAAAGCGAGATCGTTGGGGATCAAGATTCATTTCGGCGGTTTTGTAATCGCTTGGGGCTTTCCTACAAGGAGACATAGCATGCCAAAGAGGGAGGACATTTTCGGCAGCCGAAAATGTCCCTGAGTGCGCTGAAGCGATCTCTGTCAAACTGGAGGAGTATGAGAAATACTCCAGATAACCACTATCATCCAGAGCGACGCCGTCTCGCTCTTTCCCGTCATGAAGCCGCAGGTATTCTCGGCATCAGCCCGATCAGCATTGATCGGCTCGTCAAGCGAGGGCTCCTGAAGCCTTCTCGCGCCACCCGTCGTCCTCTCTTCCCCGTATGGGAACTCGAGCGCTTTCTTCGCGATACGTCTAAGGAGATCAAGCTATGAACAACCATCGATGGATCCCAAAGAAGACACTCGAGAAACTGGATAATCCGGCCTCATCGGGTGCCAGGCACCAACAAATAATCGAGATTTCGTCCTCACTTGTCTCCTGCGGTTTCGGTGACGACCAGATATTCACCATGCTTCGACCAAATTACGACTCGGGTGTCAGTGATTCCGAAATCCTCTCAATCATCAAATGGGCCAGAGCGAAGATCGGTACCAATCCAGCAAACGGCTTTCGTCCTTTAGGTCGAATCGCGATATTGCCGCCAAACCAGAGGCGTCCCTCACCTTCGAGAGACGCGAAACCCCGAATCAATCCCGTTTGTGCCATTCATCGCTATTTGGAAGGCAAATACATCGAGGAAGCTGACCTCTGGGAGATTTCTCCAATCCGGCCACTGGATTCATACAAAGGCGATGCTTTCCTCTTGATTTCGAACCTATTCAAGCAAGGGGAAATGGTAAATATCGTTTCCCAGTGCCGATTTGAAAATGGAAAAGCGACCCCTTTGGGATACGGGGAAACGTTAACAAGAGGGGAATGGCTCTCGCGAATACGGAACGGAAAGCTCCCGAACGGCAAAGCGGGGGTTTGGATTAGGCCAAACCCTATGGACGGGAGAGGCGTCTCCGACGAAAACGTGACTTCCTTTCGATATCTGCTTGTTGAATTCGACGAAATACCGCTTTCCGATCAACTCCCATTCGTCGCTCGTTTAAGGCTTCCAATTTCCGCGATAATCTCCAGTGGAGGAAAGTCCTTTCATGCTTGGGTTCGAATAGCTGCAAAGGACCGAAACGATTTCCGAAAACAGGCAAACCTGATTTTCAAAGTATTGGCCCCATACGGGCTAGATACTTCAAACAAAAACCCCAGCCGTTTGAGCCGACTACCGGGAGTCCATCGAGAGATCGGAGGAAAAGGCGACAATCGCCAGCGCCTCATTTATCTGAACCCAAACCCGACAATCAGGAGGATCTTCGAATGAAGATATCGGAAATAATCGGTTTCGCCCGGGAAATGGCCACCTCCGAACCTGAAATCGAAACCAAGGTTTCATTGCCGCCTATCGAGTTCCGCAAACCAAGCGAGATCCTTGCCTACGTGCCACCTGAAGGTTCACTCATGGTTGGCGATCATCACATCGTCAAAGGTGCAATCTCAGTCCTCGCGGGAGCCCCAGGGGTGGGTAAGAGCCGAGCAGCCATAGCTCTGGCCATAGCAGGAGCTACAGGCAAATCATGGTTCGACCTCAACGTTCATCAGCGCTTCCGAACGGCAATCATCCAAAGCGAGAACGGACCTTTCCGCCTGAAGAAGGAACTCGAGGCGATCGGGATTCCCGGCCTCAACGAATTTATCCGCATTTCGCCGCCCCCTGAAGGCTCTCTCAACTTTTTCGAGCCCGGATTCATTCTGGCCGTCAGAGAAATGAAAGAAGAGTTCTGCCCAGATTTGATCGTAATTGATCCATGGACGGCGACCGTTTCCGACGACAAGTCAAAGGATTTCAGAGAGACCATCAACCAACTCAGGTTCGTGATCGGAAACAGTGACAGAAGCCCCGCCATCCTGATCATAGCCCACACACGAAAGCCAAAGAGCGGCGATTTGATTCCACAGGGCAGAAGCTCCATGCACGAGGTCGCAGGGTCCTATGTCCTAACTTCGCACTCACGCTCAGTTTTCAACCTTTTCGCTGCCTACGACGATCCGCAAGACGATCGGGTTATCTTCATCAACTCCAAGAATAACGACGGCGAGATGGCTCCCCGATCGGCATGGCACAGAAAGAACGGCCTCTTTGAACCGTGCCCCAACTTCGACTGGCAAGAGTTCGAGCAGCAGCACGAACGAAAAGGGAGGGCCATGGTAAGCCTATCGGACATTAGAGCGATCTTCGATGGTCCGACAAAGAATATGAGGAAAAGCAAAGCTGTTCCAAAGCTCATGGAACTTACCGGATGTTCAAATTCCGTTGCCTACGAAGCCCTACGGATCGATGGGAAATTCGCCAATCATCTCGAGAAAGTCGGCGATTTCATCTGCCTGAGGCAGCCTTGATTTTTCCGAGTCCGAGCCCCCCTACGGGAACTAGGACTCGGAAAATGAGTCGCTCCGATCTGACGAGGCCCTTCAAAACGTCCCCTAAACGGCATAAGCTATTGACCGATAGGTTCTTGATCGCTATTCACAAACTTGAACAGGAAGCCCCATGAAAATCGCCAAGGCCGTCGAAAGTATCGGAACCATCACTGAACTGAAACGAATTTCGAGCGCTTATGTGATCGATTATCGAAACTTGTCGGATGATGACGTCCGAAAAGCTCTTCTGAAGACTGCACCACAGTACTACTTCGCGACAAATGTTCAGTCGGCTCTCGACAGTCTCTTCTTTCACCAGGACCGGCAACACCGAATACTCTCACGCCTTATCCTAAAGGAAGTCCTGCTTAACGAAGACAATTTCCTAGCGCCCAAAAAGGAAACCGAGGACTCAATAATCAGCTATGAACAGTCGATCGTTGATCGATCAAACGAAGACCTGATTCAAAAGACCAGTCAGCGTTCAAACTCGCTTGAACTCTTCAAGTTCCTGGTAGAAACCGCTTGGGAGAATAACGCTTCGATTTCGATAGATGAAAAAAACCTTCTAGAAAAGGTTCGATCACGCCTCAAAATAACCGAGGGAGAATACCGAATCCTTGAGGCAAAGCTTGGCAAGTTTCCAAAGGAAGGGAACCAACTTCACACGCGATCAGAAATCGAAGAAACAAGGCGTCTGCTCCAGACAAAAGGGATTCTCTTTTCGATTCGCAACACAGACGGAACCGATTTCGACCTTATCCCCGAAGAGATCGCTGAAGTTCTTCGGAGCATTCTGGGAATCCAAATCAAGAGGCACGGATACAGTGAGATGCTTGCCTACAAATTCGTTCGCTCAAAGAAATACTGTCGAGACATTCTCACGAAGTGTGAGATCGATACAGAAAAGAACCTCACCCTTGAAGAGCTACAAAAAGTCATAATCGGGCAAGTTCCGCCAAGCAAGCTTCTCGGAGGTACCTCACCTCGAGACGGGCTAGACATTTCAGACCTCAAGAAATGGTGTTCCGAACTAAATCTCGCGGTTTCAGGGACGAAGCCGGAAATGATAGAACGAATCATCCATTTCTACGATAACCTTCTGCAGAAAGACGATTCAATCGACGACGAACGAGCGCTTTGGTACGAGCATTTCGAACGTTTCGCAGCTCGTGACCTAACATTCCTTCGCGGACAGCAATTGATTGAAAAAGACTTGGAATGCGAATCCCACTTCGAGGACGCGACGGATTTCTTGTTCGAAAAGCGATTGCATCACAAACCTCTAGAACTTATCGGGTCCGCTCATCCGGACGGCATGCTGTCCTATCAAGACAAGATCATCTGCTGGGACAACAAATCGAAAGAGACCCCAGTTCACCTAAAAGATCACCTGAAGCAGTTTGAAGGATACATAAAATCCTCCGAGCGACCCGTGGCTGGCTTCTGGGTAATTGGTCCAGATTTCACCCCTGAATCAAGCCTGCTTGCGATGCAATTCACTGTAGAATCCGGTGTCACTATCACGCTTATCAAGGCAAGCGAACTAAAGAGCATCGCCGAGAGATGGGAGCAGAAATTCGGTTCTTCTTCAGACGAACCATTCCCACTGGGCTATCTAATACAGCCGGGTTACCTAAACTCCGAACTCATTGCCGCATTCTAGGTAGCACAATCTGCCTCTTCCGACTCAAATAATAGCTTCAAAACAGCCGTAGACATTGACTAGAATGACCACACCCGAGGCGCTCGAAAAAATCAATAGAGCAATCGGCACCCTTAAACACCAAATAGAAGCCGACAACACGGCGGGTTTCTATTCAAAGAACCGCCTACTCGAAGACCTATTCCTCCCTATTTTGAGGATCGTACTACACTCTCCTAGTCTTCGTAATCTCAATCAAGAGTCAACGAACTTCCCACACGTGGATCTAGCCGACGATCAGGAAAGGGTCGCTATCCAAGTCACAACCGAGCGAACAGCAAAGAAAGTGACTAGCACCATTGAGGGATTTATTGATTGTAACTATCACAAGCGGTGGAGCCGTTTAGTGTTTCTCGTTCTTTCAAACCCAGACCCCAAATACAATGGTACCTCCAGAAAGAATTGGGCACGATTAATTAGTGGAAAGTTTCAATTTCATCCGGAAACCGATGTCCTTACTCCATCCACACTTTACGCCAATATCGCAGCTCTACTCCCCTCCGAAATCTCACAAATCCAAGAGATCTTCAATCAAAGCATTTTCGGAGAAAATCATATCGATATAAGAGCTCGACTTGAAAGCTCTGCCAATCGCCAACTTAGATATGAAATAGCAACCCGGAAGTATATCCCGGACATCTTTGTCGATACGCCCGCTGTAAAGGAAATTGCCCGCCATTTCACCCATCCCACTCTCTTCTTTCACCGAACCCTCGATTCATTTCGAAGACAAAATATCTTTCACACCCAGGAACTCGCTCGAAAATCTGGTCTCCCAGAAATACAGCTTCCCGATTTCGGCGAATTTGAAAACCTCTCTTCGATTGATGGAGTCGAATTGGCGGCCAAAACTCTCTCGAAGGAGCTTCGCGACCTCCTAGAGCTCTTTGAGAAGTACAAGAAAATTAAGTACAATGCTCCTGATATATTTCCTATTGAAGACCGCTGCCGCAATTTCTACGAACAAAATATCTTCAATCTACAGAACACCGGCAGTAGTTGGGTATATAATCTTAGGGAGTTGCTTGTTGAACTTTCCGTCATAGAAAAGAAAGTGTTCATACTAACCGGACGGGCAGGACAAGGAAAGACAAACTTCGTCTGCGACTTCATCCAGAACTTTCTGATACCTCACGATATTCCCTGCGCATACCTTAGCGGTCGGAGAATCGGCGCCACCTCAGAGAAGGGTATCTCAAGCGAGTTGACGCAAATCACCTTTGGTAGTGCCGCGAAATCATTCTCGGATTGGGCAAGTATCGTAAACAGCTATGCGATTAAGATCAACAAGCCCTTTGTAATCGTTATCGATGGACTGAACGAACATCACCGATTGACCGAATTCGCAGAGCAACTTGAATATTTCATAGATACGATATCCGACTATCCTGCTTTCAGGCTGTTGCTTACCTGTCGATCAGAGTTCTTTCGCCAGCGTTTTGAGCGCCTCACAGAGACTCCGACCGCCGAGAGAGTCTTTTACTTGAGCAAGCGAACGCCAACAGGATGAAGACTTCTTTGAAAAACTGATCTCCGGTTACTTTCGCTACTTCTCAGTTATCGAAGATCGCGTCTCCCAGCACGCGAAAGATTCACTGAGAGGTGACGTACTCCTTCTCCGGTTTTTCTGTGAGGCCTACGGAGCGAGAGACAAAGAGAAGGACTATTCCCAACCAAGGATTTCGAATATTTACCGTGAAGAGATTTTTGAAATTTATCTTGAACGGAAGCTCAAAGCCGCAGGCCCCTATCTTGAGAAGATTACCAAAAGAATTGATCCCCGCGGATCAAGCGCAGAGTTACGCGCTGTTTTAGAACAGATCGTCGGCTCGATGATACAAACCGGAAGCTTCGTAGATATTCCTTTCTCAACTGTCCCAGCGGAGAAGCGAGACGCTCTCTTTGTATTGTTGGATGAAGAGATAATCCTCAGGCGAGATATACCTGACCAAAACGAGGTCTTTCCAGACTCAGACGGCTCGTTGAACTTTACGTTTGATGAGTTTCGGGACTTCCTGATTGCTCAGTATCTTGTCCGAAAGTCCTGGAAGAAGAACGCCTCTGATTTTCAAGCTTTTGTGCAGCTATGCCAGCCCAAAGATTCACAAATCCTCGAGGGTATAAAGAGGTTTCTTTTTTACGCTTCTCGTAAGGCTAATAATCACGAATTTTACCAATACTATCAACATGAACCCTGGTACGCCGATGTCTACAGTGTTGAAGTGTTTAATGTTGATACGTCGTTACTACTTGATGACGACAAAACGCGTGTGACAGATCTACTCAGCGCACTTGAAAAGGAATCGCAGGAGGTAGCACGCAGATTAGCGGTTAGATGGAATTCCAGAGTCTATCCAACGCTTGGCTTAGGACTCTTGATCGACTTCGTTACTTCCTCACCTCCGAGCTTCTACTCCTATTTGCTACTAGAAACTTTTATCGAGAAGGCGCATATTAATGATGGTTCAAGCGTCAAAGCATTTTGTCATTTCATTTCTGATTCTATCCTTCCCGATTTCGACCCCTCTGCCTCCTCAGCTAGTGAATACCTTTTTAAGTTTCTGGTTCTCCTTCTGCCTTGCGGCGGCGGAGAAGATCTGAATAGCGATGCAGGTTTGGTTTACCGCAGTATCCTAGAAAACCATCGAGAGTTTGGGCTTGCATTACTCGAGGGCGCTTTGTCCTATCCTTTTAGTGAGTTACAGCCATATCTTTGGAGATTGTTTTCTGTCGTGGCACCCGAACTTGAATCCGATTGTCCACTGATCGAACGAGCCCGCGAAGAAGAACATCGGCTTCGATCTGAGGAATCAACTACCCGTCGCGAGATCAAACGTTTTCTCTCTCGAATCGGTCGTAAGAAAGTTGATCAGATATGATTATACCGCTTGGTAGCGACGAATCGCAGCGGCGCCCGTATCTCGTTTGCCTGAGTGGACCTGTTGAGATTGCTGAGATGCTCTCACGGGCCAAAGTCAGCGCGGGTTCCTATGCGGGAGCTCTCGTGACCTCATTACACGACGGAATTTTCCGGATGGCTCTCGACTTGCGATATGATTTTCTCCGATACTACTCCGTAGAGTATAGAACGTTTGTCGAGTTCCTACAGAATCGATATACATTTCCGGAAGAGTCTATTCTTCAAGCAGATAGGTTTTTCGCGAAGGAATACCGAATCTACTTCTTTTATCCATATCAATGCTATCTCGAAGAGGAATTTGGCTTTGAACTCCTAAAAAGGATATTTCCGGAGGAATCGAAATGAAAATTCGGGCAGGCTTCGTCACAAACAGTTCTTCCACCTCTTTCTTGATCATTTCCCAGGATGATCTCAATCCCTCAGATTTTCTTTCACTTATGGGCGTCGACAAAGCCTCACCTCTTGTCGACCTCTTCCTTAGGTTGTTTGAGGATTTACTTGAGGGGATATGTTCCAATGTAGACTTTGCCCATGTAGACCCCAATGCTCCTGTGGACAAGTGGTTCTCGCACCGGCCGGAAGGAATGTCTTCTTGGATGATTGAGAAGCTTAAGGACGCCCAACGACGAGGCCTTAAGGCATACTATGGATTCCTAGATAGCGAGTCGGATTCGGTACAGATGTTCTTTTGTACAGACTCATTTGAAGCTGAGAGTGATAAAGTCTATATTAACGCGTTAAATTGCATTTGGTAATGGATTCGGCCCGCTTTATCGTAAAACGTTTTGCCAGCCAAAAGTACACTGCTGTATTCAATCCGAATTCCGGCTTTTTTGCCCGGATTGAAGACGCTAACACGGAAGAACCTTTCTGGTCTCACCACGGGCCTGAGCTCTTGGATATTGCGATCACTAATTGGTGCGACAAAGGCTGCTCATTTTGTTACCGCAAGTCTGATCGACTAGGAACTCACATGGCGTTGTCCGACTTCTATGAGATTCTCAGGCAAGCTAGAGAACTGCACGTCTTCCAGATAGCACTTGGAGGAGGGAATCCCAATCAGCACCCCGATTTTGAGGAGTTCCTGAGGCTATCTCGAGTGGAGTTTGGAATTGTCCCGAATTATACGACAAACGGACGCGGTCTCTCTGGAAGCGTCGTTCAAAGCACCGCGGATTATTGTGGAGCCGTAGCCGTGAGTGCATACCCTCCATACACGGAGACTTCGGAAGCTGTGTCCTTGCTGACGGAGCATGGGATTAGCACGAATATCCACTTTTTGCTGACGAGTAAGTCGATTGATACAGCGATCGAATGGCTGCAAGACCCGCCTGAATTTTTAGAGAAAGCGAATGCGATTGTCTTCCTTAACTACAAACCTATCGGTAGAAATCCAGATACGAACTTGCTTTTGAATCGGAGCCCAAAGCTTTCGGAGTTCTTTGAGTCGGCGACCAGCAAGCGCTATCCGTTTAGGATAGGTTTTGATACTTGCTGTATTACGGGTCTAGCACGGCTTGGAAAATCTCCCGAAGTGTGCCTAGAAGGCTGCGATGCCGGTCGATTTTCGTTATTCATTTCTGAGACGCTGGAGGTCTACCCATGTTCTTTTATGGTTGAGACACAGAACAAGGGAGTTTCGCTTAGAAATAGCTCCATGGCGGATATCTGGCGGCAACACAGATCTCTTGTAGAATTCCGTAGTAAGCACAGGGGATCTGGATGTTCGACTTGCTCGACACCGAAACTCTGCCTCTCCGGGTGTCCTCTTTTTCCGGAAATGAACCTTTGTCCTGAGAATTGTTGCAATAGTTGAGCGTGAATTGCCTTGCTTCTGACTATCTGATTTGGCGATCGCCCCGGTCCATTTTTGGGGGAGCGCCTCAAGCCTCATTGTTTCGGATTCATTTTGTGGTGGCGGAATTCGTACTTTCAAGAAAGGTCGTCGGTCGTACTAAGTAACCCGGAGAGTAACCCAACCGAGAAATTTGGGCTAATTCAGGATGATTCCAGAAGTAACAGATTCCCAGCAAATCGTTGATCGACATAACGCAACGAACTTGGGTAAACTCAGGAATATTCCGGAAAGACAGCTGGTTCAAATTAGGAAACCGCGGTTCTATCCATTGAACTATGGGGACTTCCGATTTGGGCTGAACGAAAGGACATTTCGAATCATCCGCCGTCTCGGGTCAAGAGCGAGAATTCTGGTGAAGGGATGGAAGAACCACCTAAAGGGAGAGTTCACGGATACGTCCAGTTCAACTCACCGACGAGGGTGCTCAGAAAGAGGCCATTCACCAAATGGCAAATACCTATCCGTCGGAATGAAACTCCGCAACTGATCGCCTATCGAACCCCTACTCCAGAGCCGCCAATTCGTCGCGGAGCATCTGTACGAGCGGCCGAACGGTATCCGCTGAGAAGTCAAACTTACATCCTGCTGCTTCGAACAGTTCGGGCAACGGACGTGAACCACCTAGTGCTAAAGCGTCGCGATACCGCCCCACTGCGTCGACACGATCTTTCCTTGAATTCGCCCACACCTGCATAGCGCCGAGTTGTGCGATTCCGTATTCCACACCGTAAAACGGATAGGAAAATATGTGCAACATACGATGCCAAGCAAACCGCCTCACACCTTCGCAGCCATCCCAAGAAACATCGCCGCCAAATCGTTTTGCGATACGGATCCACGCATTGCCGCGTTGTTTCTGCGTGTGATTCTTGTGTGTATAGACCCAATGCTGAAACGCATCGATCCTAGCAACTACAGGTAATATCGCGACTATGGACTGAAGATTTCTGATCTGCGCGCGTTTTGCATCGGCCTCCCCGTAAAATGCATCAAGGTAATCGCCGCCGAGAAGTTCCATTGCCATTGAAGCAACCTCACAGAATTCGATCGGTACTTGCCTATATTTGTAAATGTCCTCGCCACGGGCGGCCAGGACGTGAAAGGCGTGACCGGCTTCGTGCAATAGCGTGCTCACGTCACGCTGCATCCCGACTGCGTTCATGAAGATGAACGGCATACGCGCCTCGCTCAAGGTTGATTGATAGCCACCCGGCCTCTTCCGTTTCCGACTTTCGAGGTCCAGCGTTTTTCTCTCACGCATCAGCCGGAAATATTCCCCTAGCTCTTCATCGACCTTATCGAATATCTTCTGAGCGCCATCGAGCAATTCGTTGACAGTCTCAAACGGTCGCAACGGCACCTGATTCAACGGATCAACGGACATGTCCCAAGGGCGCATTGTTTCTAGGCCCAATTGCTCCTTCCGCTTCGCCTGCAAATCCTTCAACAGTGGAACGAATTCACCTTCTACCGCATCGTGAAACGCTTCGCAATCTTCAGGCGTGTAGTCGAAGCGTCGACGCAATTTAAAGGCGTAATCGCGGAAATTGCGAAACCCTGCGTTCGCCGCAATTTCCTGCCGTAGCCGAATCAGGTTGTCGAATATGTCCTCGAATTCTTCCTTCTCTTGCAAGGAACGTTTTGCTGTCAACTCCCAAGCCTCCTGTCGAACCACCCGATCCGGTTCCTCTAGAAAGCGAGCCATTTGCATCACTGTTCTTTCCTCACCCCGAAACTCAACCGTAAGAGCGCTCAGATTCTTCTGATACTGTTGACTCTGTTTTGACTCCTCTGTTTCCAGCGGCACATTCTCTTCTCGAAATAGTTCCACCGATTGAACAATATCGCGATCATAGACGAAGTATCGCTTCCGCGGTAATTCGCTTCGGCTCGGGTGATTAAGAAATGCCTTTTGGAGCCGGAATTGCCGCGACTTCAGCTGTGGCTCGATTTCAACTAGGAAGTGCAGATAGGCTTTCTCGGCATCTGTATCGTCCGTGTGGCAACTCATCGCGATGTAGCGAATAGTCGATTCCTGAGCCAATGCCGCGGACAGTTCGCCCGTGTCGAGAATCCACTGTTCCAGTGCGGCCACGTCGCTGGCGTCACTGAGGCGCTGTTCCAGTTGGTCGAATAACGGTTCGATCTGTGACCATTGACCCAGGTCAACGTCGCTGGGAACGAATTCTCTGGGCTTGAACGGATCCAGTTTCCCAAACGGCAACAGACTCATGTAGTCTAGGCTGTCAAGAATTCGAGAGAAGCGGAAGATCATTCTGTCCCACCGTTCGCATCTACTGAGATTGAGAACCTTCCGAAAACCGATCCCCATCTTGCATCAGAATCCTCTCAGATTGATTCGGTTTGGAAGTCAGAATCCGGACCTTAGGACTGCTATCGGTTTTCGATTGGTATTCAGGAACTAATTGCCGCGAAAAATTCGTTTGGATTCGACGATCTACTTCGAGCGGAATCGGCGTCGTTGCTTCCAGAGTGTAACCGACAGAGTAACCCAGCCGAGAAATTTGGGACAATTCAGGATGATTCCAGAAATAACAGATTCCCAGCAAATCGTTGATCGACATACCGCAGCGAACTCAGGTAGACTCAGGAACATTCCGGAAAAACAGCTGGTCCAAATTAGGAAACCGCGGTTCTATCCATTGAACTATGGGGACCCTGCCATCCAAGAGGAAGGGGCATTTCTGGGGAATCCCGGGTCTTCAGTCAAGGTTGGGGTCGGTGGCTTCTCAACCGAACGACGGTCGGGTCCGTTTGGGCTTCAGACAGTGAACCAACATCTGTAGACGATCCGATCCAAACCCGCTGTATGCCAAAATCCTGGGGCCGGCCCCTCTATGCCGTCCTTCCAATCGTCACGAAGGTTCCTGAAGCCGCGCACAAAGAAGCCATCGGATAACCTGTCCCCCGAAAGCTGGACATCGCAATTGTTAGTCTGGCCAAGTTCGATCGGGCACCTAGAAAGGCGTCCGAAAGCATCCAAAGGACCCGGCAGGTGAAATTGGGTCAATACGGAGAGGTAAAGTCACTCTCCTGATTGTCGTGAGGCAGTGCACTCCACGCCCATTCCGGAAGATCACGCAGTTGCTCCTCAGTCCCCTAGCAACACCCATGCGCAACCACTCCTCAACCACTTCTTCAAGACGGAGTGACGACTCTCGATGCGGGCTTGGCGAACCGTCTGGCAACACGCGAGAGCACTAAATAGGGTCAGCGTTTTACTTTTGCGTATTGACCCCTTTCCGCCGCCCAGAATTGCAGCCTGTGAGCCTAGCAAAGGAATTCATGGCTAGTTCAGCTTCGAACCATTTGGTCATTCGATAGTTACGCAGTTACGAGCAGTCCCCAACTTTGATGAATTCGTAGCCAACTTGCTCTAAAATGCGAGCCCAGACCTAAACAAACCTAAAAAAAACAGGCTTTATTTTTAAATAGTCGTCGCAATTTTGTACTAATTTGTTTTTCTTTTTCACAAATTAAAAAAATCAGGTGATTTTTTTGAAATTGTCGGAGAAACTAAAAGCAGATGATTTTTCTGTCGTACGAATCTGAATGAAAGCCACAGACCTGAAAGAAACAGCTGCTGGAAAGGCTGTGCAGACAATCCGCGGATTTCTGGCATTTGTACCAGCCCAATTGCCCCCAAACCTTAGCTTCGACGCCGAAACCGTGATGCGGCTCTCAGAGGCTGATACCGCACTTGCTGAGTTATCGGGACTGGGGCGAATCTTGCCAAATCCACACCTGCTTATCGCCCCCTTGATTCGCCGAGAAGCGGTTCTCTCCTCAAGAATCGAAGGAACCCAAACGAGTTTCGAACAGCTACTCGAAGCGGAGGCCAGTGATGAAAATCCCAAACCGGACGACAAGAACACAGATTTGCGCGAAGTTCGCAATTACGTCCTCGCATTGGAGTATGGCCTAAAACGCCTACCCGAGCTTCCTTTGTCACTACGTATGGTCAGGGAGTTGCATGAAAAACTGATGCAAAACGTCAGAGGTGACACGGCGACCCCTGGACAATTCAGGCGGGATCAGAACTGGATTGGCGCCCCAGGAAGCACACCTGCTTCGGCCCGTTACGTTCCACCACCGGCAGATGAAATGGACACGCTGCTGAACAACTGGGAAAGCTACCTGCACGATCGCGACACTTTACCAGTGCTGGTCCAATGTGCGATTATGCATCAACAGTTTGAAGCGCTTCACCCTTTTCTTGACGGAAACGGACGAGTCGGACGGTTGCTCATTACCTTGTTCTTGGTCGAGCGAGGTCGGTTGAGTCAACCATTGTTGTATCTGTCGGACTTCTTCGAGCGGAATCGCACGGCATACTACGATCAACTGCTTAGGGTCAGCACAGAAGGCGCTTGGATCGACTGGATCAGATACTTTCTGGTAGGCGTAAGGGACACTTCAATCGATTCATCGACCCGCGCCAAAAGACTTCTCGAAATGCGCGAAAACTTGAGGCAGGAAGTCCCCGAAGCCTCGCTGCTTGTCGATCAACTGTTCGTCAACCCATTTACCACAAACCAACGCGCCGCCAAGGCCATGGGAGTGACCGTTCCTACAGCTACGAAAGCCATAAAGAAGCTCGAATCAATCGGGTACCTTGTCGAGACATCAGGCCGGCAGTGGGGGAAGACCTACCTCGCTAAGCAGATTATGGATGCCCTAAACGAGCCCGTGCGAAAGGACTGATAGATCTAGCACGAGATTATTTCGTGCCGACGCTAGAGTGTAATCATGAGTGTCACCCTATAGCAAAACTCCAGGTGACTCCGGGGAATGTGAGAGGCCCGTTTTTGGTCGCGGAGTCGCGGATACTGAACTAAGGACTATGGCTGACTCCTCGGGATGGCTCAGGCCGATTGGGCAGCACCAGTTTAGGAAACCGCGGTTCTATCCATTGAACTATGGGGACCCTGCCTCTTGCGGGCGTAGCGGACATTTCGGGCCAATCCGGATCTTGGGTCAAGATCCGGATTGGCCAATAGACACGGCGGAACGTCTTCAGCCAGATAACGACTCAAGCCCGGACAGGAAAACACGGTCCCGCTCATCAGGGTAATCAAAACCAAGGGCCGCCCCCTTTGTTCCCTGCGCGGGCTTGCAGAGCCCGACGCAGTCTGCAAGAAACCACCCTGCAGAATGCCCCGGTTCCGGTCTTCCTCCGGTCTCCCGTCGCCCGGGCCTTCCAGAAAGCCAACATCAACCGGCGGAAACTGTCTGACTCTCTCCGGGCCAACTGATCGGGTCCAACCAGGCCCTCTCCGTTTTGAACATCGGTGGGCAGGATAAAGGCCTATGCCGGAAATACTCAGAGCCCCTGAACTCTCCGCAGATGACATCCCCGAACTGGATGCTCTGTTCAGGATCTGTTTCGGTGGCATGGCGTTCACAGCCGGTCCACCCGCCGACCTCAGGGCCATCCACAGGGTCGGCTCACGGATCGCTGCTTATGCTGCCGTCTCCCTTCGGCGAATAGCTCTGCAAGGATGTCAACGCGAGACGGCTATCCTCGGTCTGGTGTGTGTTGATCCGCAATTCCGCGGCAGGAAATTGGGCCATGAGGTCATTGCTGCACTGCAGGCAGCCATTCCCCTGCCCTTCATGCTCAACTGCGGAGCGCCTCTGGTCAGTTACTACAATGCCATCGGATATCGCAAGATATCAGACCGGGCTTCCTATACCCGATCGGGCGGCGTGGTGATCGACAATGATCCAGTCATGCTCAATCCGAACGGTCAGCAAGCCGCAGCCGTCATGCAATCAGCCCCCGTCTACCTTGGTAGGGACTTTTGAGAATCTGAAGGCGATCCAACAGGACGCGAGCCACTCAGCTTTGACGCGGAGGTCACCACTTGGCGTGCCTTCGAAATGCTCCGCCGGAAGATTGCCCGGGGAGGCATGCCGATTGCGATGCTGCCTGCGCCGGCGTTTCGGCGATCTCGGCAGGAGAGCATCGACTTATGACGATTGGCCCTTTTCCTGAATCCTATGAAGCAATGGCAACTCGGCCGGCAACCCGGCTGGCAAAACCTTCAGCTCGTCGAATGCCCTGAGCCCTCGCCCGGCCCGGGCGAGGTGTTGGTGCGGCTGCGGGCAGCGAGCCTGAACTACCGCGACCTGATTGTGGCAAATGAGCAGGAACGGTTCACGCCCGGCCGCGTGCCCCTGTCCGACGGCGCGGGCGAAGTCGCGGCTGTCGGCGCGGGCGTCACCCAATGGAGAGTCGGCGACCGGGTGGCCGGGACCTTTTTCCGCGACTGGCAGGGCGGTCGTTTCTCGATGAGCTATCACCAGGCGGCGCTGGGCGGTTCGGTGGACGGCGTGCTGCGCGAGGTGGCGGTTCTTCCACAGCACGGTCTGGTCCGGCTGCCCATCGACTACAGCTACGAGGAAGGGGCGTGTCTGCCGTGCGCCGGGTTGACTGCGTGGACAGCGCTGATGACAAGGGGACAATTTCAGCCGGGTGACACTGCGCTGCTTCTTGGAACAGGCGGCGTTTCAATCTGGGGACTGCAGATCGTTGTCGCTGCCGGTGGACGCGCCATCATCACCTCCTCCAGCGACGAAAAACTCAAACGCGCCGCCACGCTCGGAGCGTGGGCGACGGTGAACTACCGGACCCATCCCGATTGGGAAAAGGAAATCCACCGCCTCACCGCAAAGCGCGGCGTGGACCATGTGCTGGAAGTTGGCGGACCACAAACGCTGGGCCAGTCGCTCGCCTGCGTTGCCGCCGGTGGTCACGTCGGACAAATCGGTGTGCTGACCGGTTTCGACGCCGCGCCCACCACGCTGTTCCCGCTCGTCGCCAAGAATGCCACCATGAGCGGCATTTACGTCGGCTCGCGGGAAGCCTTTGATCAGTTCATCCGCTTTCTCGAGGCCACGCGGATCAAACCCGTCATGGACCGCGTATTCGATTTCGCCGACGCCCGGGCCGCCTACGAACACATGAAGAGCGGCGCACACTTCGGGAAGGTCGTGATTGCCGTCCAATGATGTCCGGGAGGGGAACCTTGCATGCGAATCGAAAGAGCACGGCCAATCGAAAACGGCAACGGGGTCGTTTCCTTGCGGGCCCTTCGCGCAGAATTGTCCTGGATCGACAGGCAGCGCCGGTTCCTGGAGGCTACGGATGAAACTCCAAATGCCCGATCATACAACCCAGACCCAATGACTTCCACCGCACCCAAGACATGAACCTGCGACCAATCATCACCTTACTGGCAGCGATTGCTGGAGGATCGTTCGCCCTTGCCGAGGCCCCCGCCATTTCCGCTTACAAGGCGGAACTCATTGCGTTGGACAAAGTCTGGATCGACGCTGAGGTTAACCGCGATCCGGCTGCGCTGGAGCAGATCCTGGACGAACAATTCCTCGCCACGTTCCCATCGGGCAAAACCATCGACCGATCCGCCTATATCGACTGGATCATGACGAGTGAGATCGAGCCCTTCGAGGTGACCCAGGACGAAATCCGGCTGCATGGAGACACGGCCCTGGTAATCGACAGCACCCTCGATCGTCTGACGAAATTCACCTACGTTGCGGTCAGAAAAGAAGGAAAATGGCGGGTGATCTCGGAGACCTTTACCCATTCGTCACCGCCAGAGTGACTGGTGTGAGCGGCGGTCTCCCGAGAACGGAGCGATCCCCTTGACTCGTCGAAAGTGAGCCGGAGCCCATCCCTGGACCCAAGGCCGCCCCTGCCATCGAGCCGGCGATGTCTTCCATTCTGAAGGCTGTCCTGCCCGGGACCGTGATTCATAGACAAAAAGCGTCCTGCCCCCCTTCGGCCGGACCTCGGATTCGAACGGGATCACCAGGAATCCGGCCGTCAGTTGCAAGACTTGCGGCATCACGCAGGCTGACAGGTGACCTGCAATCCAGCCGTGCCGGATGCCGCTTCCGTTCACCGGCCCCTACCGGAGGAGGATTCTATCCGGAAACCCGACGTCCCCGGGCGATGCGTCAACCCCGGGGCGGCGCTACGCGCCACGCAAGGAGGACCGAAAAGGGGTCAATACGCAGAGGTAGAATCGCGACAGAGAAGGTTGATACGCAACGTTGAGACCCGGGCCCACGAAGTCATATCTTTCTCGGACTGACGGGTTCAAGGATAGGTGAGCCGTAAAAACCTACGCCAATAGCCCTTTTGAAACAGACGAATCTGGTGCGCAGCTCAACCCGGACGGTCCTCCGGCGGGTTCACCGAATCGGCTTTCCACAGCATTGATCAACGGCCGCTTCCACCCTACGATGTGGCATAGCTGTCACGGAGATTACGATTTTGCATCGCGGATGGGAACCATGAAAAATGTCCGCTACAAGGGAAACGCTGTCTCTTTCACCGAGTACGGCAGGCCGAGCGGATTCCCTGTAATTATCCAGCATGGCTTGATCGCCAGCATCGAGGACGGCCACCTGTTCCAACCTCTGGTTGACGCCGGCTTGAGACTTCTTTGTGTGGCCCGTCCCGGATACGGAAGCTCGACTGCATTTGCCCTTCGCAACATTGCTGAGTGGGCTGCGGTGACCGAGTTCCTTGTCACTGCGCTCTCTATGAAGCACTTCGACATTCTTGCCATGTCATCAGGCGCTCCCTACGGATATGCCATCGCGAACGGCCTCCGGTCCAGAACAAGGAATCTCTTCATCTTCAGCGGCACGCCCGCACTCTACAACGAAGAGGTCCGGGCCATCTGGCCGTATCCTCTCGACGGCGACCGCACACTACCGGAATTGCAGCAACTGGCCCATGAGCTGTTCTTCCCGGGTGTGTCGGAAGACACCACGGTGGCCAAAGACGTCCGCGACTCCATGAGGAACAATTGCTTCGGTCCGGCACTGGACCTCTTCTACGTGGACAGGACTGGGGGTTTTCGCTGTCGAGCATCGAGGTCCCGGTCACCATGCGGCATAGCCGGGAAGACCACGAGGTGCCGTATGCGTCAGCAGAGATAACCGCCGGGTTGCTTCGCGACTGCGAACTGAAACCCGACCACGGAGGGCACTTCTCTGCCGAGGATCTGGAACGCTTCATCCGCAACAGAATGCTGCCACTCTGCTGAGTCGGCCCACCATGGTCGGATACGCGGGTGACTCCGGGGAAAAAGGGAGCGAAATAAAACCCGCAAGGGGCCGTCAACGCGAAATATTGAGTTCCGCTCTTTCTGACTCTACTGATATTCTGATCGACCGATCTTCGCGGACCGAACCGGACGCTTCAAGCGAATGGGATCCGCTACTTTGGGAAAAATGCGCCACTCCCTGCGATGTTTTCAGAAGAGCGCCAATCCGGCTTCCAATTCAATTGAGCGGTGCCTTCGCCGGGATCGGTATCATCCGCTTGGATATTGAGCCGGAAACTCGGCCAGGGACCTCCGGCCAGATCTTCGAGCGCCGCCAGGGGGGTTGGAAATCTCCGCCGCATGGCCGTTCTCATTCTCGCGGCAGGCATAGCGAGTGCCCTCAGGCGTCAAGGAAGGGGTCACTCGATTCTCAAGGTCCGCGGTATGGACCCATCAGACCATGAAGTCTGGACGTGTCAATTTGACCCTTTTACGATTGACCCCTTTCACAAAAACCTGCTCAACGGAAGACAGAAAATGAAACCACCCCTACCCCTACTTCTCGCGCTCAGCACCGGAGCCCTCTCCCTCTTCATGACGGGCTGCACCTGCAAGGATTCAGCAGACTCCGAGGCGCTTCTGGCGGCAGACCTGCAGTTCCATGAAGACCTGGCCATGTATGTGACTACCTGGGACCAGATCCTCAACGAGGGGAGAATCGACCTCATCGATGAGGATCATTTCACCCCAGGTATCACCTTGGTCGCCAGCCCGGAGAACATTGTCGGGATCGAGGCCTTCAAGGAATACTACCAGAACTTTCTGACAGGCTTCTCAGACATCGAGTTCACCGTCGATGACGCTTTCGGGCAGGGCGACAAGATAGTCAAACATTGGACGTTCAAGGGAATCCATACAGGGGATTTCTTTGGCATTCCGGCCACCGGGAATCCGGTCATCCTTGAAGGTGTGACCCTGGTGAGGATGAAGGACGGCAGGATCGACCGTGAGCAGGACTTTTTCGACAATCTCGAATTTCTGCAGCAACTTGGGATTATCCCAAGAGAGTAGAACTGAAGAGAAGGAAACCGGCGGGCTCCTGAAGGGGTCACCTCTGCCTCTATCTTCAGTCCATGAAGCGGGGAGAAACTGAAAACTGAACGCCGCCTCAACTTCGCCGTGCTCCTCCTCCATTGCTCAAGATAACTCCGGCTATCCCTGTTGCTCATGTGTTCTGTTGCCACTGATGCCTTCGTCGCCGACGACGGCCCTGTTTACGAGCTGAGAAGCTATACGGCGCTTCCTGGCAAGTTGCCCGATGTCATCGCCCTGAGTCCGATTGCCCGCGCTCTTTTTGCAAAATACGGCGTGGTCGGTGTTGGCTACTTTGTCCCGGTGGAACAGAAGAACGGGGACAGGTTCGTTTACATCCTGAAGCATGCCAGCCGGGAGGCTGCCGCCGCTTCCTGGAAGGCGTTTCGGGCTGATCCGGAGTGGATCGCCGCCCAAGTGGCGAGCGGTTGGCCCGAGAATGTCATCAATGCGTGGGAGTCGACCTTCCTCGCCGCCACGGACTACTCGCCCGCGGAGATTCCCGCCCTGAGTGCCAGCCACGTCTATGAGCTCCGCACCTACACCTGCAATGAGGGCAAGCTCGACGACCTCGACGCCCGTTTCCGCGATCACACGATGAAGCTGTTTTCGAAGCACGGCATGACCAACGTCCTCTACACGCACCCGACGGATGAAGACAAAGGGGCCGGGCGCACGCTCGTGTATCTGCTTGCCCATGACAGCGTGGACGCCGCCAAGGCCTCCTTCGATGCCTTCCGCCAGGACCCCGACTGGGTCACGGCCCGGAACGCCTCCGAGGCCAACGGAAAGCTCCTGGTCGACGGTGGAGTGAAGACTGTCTTCCTTGAGCCGTTGCCCTTTTCGCCGCTGCAGTAGAGCCCTCTGAAAGGGGTCACTGTTCCATAGTCCATCTTCCCGGCGGATTTCGACTGTTGATCATGACCCCCGTTTCACGATCTTCTTGTTGCTCATGTTTGATTCTCCGAAAGAAGACTCTTCCATGTTCGAGAAGACACCCATGCCGGGTGCACTCAGGACGGCTACCGGCCAAGCGGACCAACAAGGGATGCGTGAGTGCTTGACCTGCGTTGATGGCCTGAACCAATAGGAGGTAAAGGATGACGAGAACACTGATCCACAACGGCACGCTCATTGATGGCCGAGGCGGGAATCCATTGCCGAACGCAGCCGTCCTCATCGAGGAGGGTCGGATTGTTGCAGTGGACGATGTCGAGTCCCTGAAACTGAAGGACGATCCGGATAATAAGATCGATGCGAGAGGTGGGTTCATCCTGCCGGGCCTGATAGACACGCACGTGCATCTTACCCTCGAGGACTTCAACCTCGCCCGAGCGATGGCAACGCCTTTCTCACTGCGGTTCTACAATTCAGTGATCTACATGCGCCGGACGCTCGATGCCGGTATCACCTCTGTCCGGGATGCGGCCGGTGCCGACGCGGGTCTGAAGCAGGCGGTTGAAACAGGGGTCGTCGCGGGCCCCCGCGTGCAGATCAGCACAGCGGCGTTGACCATAACCGGAGGACACGTGGATTTCTGGATGAGGTCGGGCAACGAGTTCCAACTCCTTCCGGCCTACCCGGGGTTTCCCGATGGTCGCTGCGACGGGGTAGATGGCGTGCGCAAAAAGGTTCGCGAAGTGCTGCGTGCGGGTGCGGATGTCGTCAAAATCTGCACCACCGGCGGCGTCATGAGCCCAACCGATCATCCTGACTTCACCCAGTTTTCCCCAGAGGAGATCGAGGTGGTTGTGCAGGAGGCCGCCTACCGTCGCGGCACCAAGGTCATGGCCCATGCACAGGGCGTTGAGGGCATCAAGAACGCGGTGCGGGCGGGGGTTCACTCCATTGAACACGGAGTCTATCTTGATAATGAGGCGATCCAGCTCATGCTCCAACACGGCACCTTCCTGGTGCCGACCCTGCTGGCGCCACTCGCCGTGATCGAGACTGGAGAACAGCGTGGAATGCCCGATCACGCCATCCACAAGGCCCGTGAGGTTCTCAACGCCCATAAAGACAGCATCAGTCGCGCGCACAAAGCCGGCGTCAGGATCGCCATGGGAACCGACGCCGGTGTCATGCCCCATGGCACCAACCTGCGCGAACTGGGCCTGATGGTCGACGTGGGTATGACGCCAATGGAGGCGATTGTCGCCACGACCAGGACCGCAGCCGAATGCCTCGGTTGGCAAGACCGGGTCGGTACGGTGGAGGTCGGCAAGCTGGCGGATATCGTCATCGCAAAGAAGGATCCGCTGCAGGACATTCGCTCACTTGAGGATCAGGACAATATCGTGTTGGTGATGAAAGGCGGAGACGTGGTGAAAGACAGAGGCACCCATCCCCGCTGAATGCGGCCCGGAGCACCTGTCCTGACAAGACGCCCAATTCAGGCTCCAAAAACATCCGGGGGCGTCCCAAAAATCAAAGATCAAGGGGCTGTTGCCCAAAGCAGGACGAGCCTTGTTGTGGAGGCCCGGGAGTCTCCGGCAGGGCGCTTGGATCGGTGAATCCCTGAAGGGCTTTGCCGATCCAAGGAACGCGGCTGGGAACCCGTGCAACCGCAACCCTATCGGGCTGAGGCCATCCTGATTGGGTCAACAGCCCCTCAAGGACCGACCCTTTCACCCGCTTCAATGACCCGGACAATCGATGGACTCGACTTCGGTTCGTCTTGGCTCAAGACATGAATTTGCGAACCATTTTTGCGGCAATGGCAATGATTACCGGCGGATCGCTTTCCTCTTCCAAGATTCCCCCTGCTTCCGGAGCCGAGGCGGAACTTATCGCCCTGGACAAAGCGTGGATCGACGCCGAAGTGAACCGTGACCAGGCCACACTGGAGCAAATCCTGGACGAGCGGTTCCTCGCGACGTTCTCTTCCGGCAAGACCATCGATCGGACCGCCTACATCGCCTGGATCATGGAGAGTGAGATCGAGCCGTTCGAGGTGCTCCACGACGAGATCCGGGTGCATGGCGACACGGCACTTGTCATCGACAGTACCCTCGATCGTCTGACGAAACTCACATATGTCGCGGTCAAGAAGGAAGGACAATGGCGCGTGATCTCGCAGACCTTTACCCATTCGGCGCCACCAGAGTGAGTGGTGCGAGCAACGGGTGCATCCTGAAAGGGTCACCACTTCAGAATACACTTCAGTCAGTCGGAATACCGGCCCAAACGGGGATCAACAGCCCGACCCGGTATAAGCTATTGAGAAATCGACGCATCGAATGCCCAAACATACCGTAATCAATCCCGGTGATCTGAATTGGAGGAAATCCAATCTGATGATGGTTCCCAACGCGGACTTCCTCGAGCGGACCGGAAGCGCGAACCTGGGGGCACGTTTGTGGAAGCTGCCACCGAGGAGTGCCAACACCCTGCACAATCACATCACTGCCGAAGAGTTCTACTTTGTCCTCGAAGGCGTCGGTCGAATCCGGATCGACGGCGAGGTCTTGACCATCGAGAAGCACGGCGGCGTTCATGTGATGCCCGATCAGCTCCGCCAGATCTTCAACGACTCCGATTCGGAGGTTCTGTGGCTGATCATCGGCGGGCCGGAGAAGGAACTTGCGAAAGGTGAAGTATTCGACCCGGGCAAGTTCTACCCGACCGACCCGAAGGCGTTGCCGCAAGAGCTGGATGGATACGTCTGGCCACCCGAAGAAGGCTGAACGGGCCAAGGAAGGTTGACGCCTCTCGAACCGGGGTTCTTGCCCCGGAATCGACTTTGCCGCGGGCATTAATTCTTCATCCCTGATTGATATTGATACGGGTCACCCTACTTGACAATATGGGTGTATGGGTCTATTGTCGCGAGATGAAGACGACCCTGGATATCTCGGACAACCTCCTTCTTCGCGCGAAGGCATTGGCTCGAAGGAGAGGGACCACCCTGCGGAGCCTGACTGAGCAGGGATTGACCCGTATCCTCGACGAGGAGCCCAACCAAACATCTGCAAAGATCCAACCGGTGACCTTCAGGGGCAGGGGGCTGTCTCCTGAGTTCGAGGGCGCCGGTTGGCAACGGATTCGTGACGCCGCCTACGAAGAGTGCTGAACCATGATCGCCGTTGACACCAATATCCTGATCTATGCGCTGCGCGAGGATTCGTCGTTCCACGATTCGGCACTGGGCAGCCTGGTCGGTCTCGTCCGATCCGGAGACCGTTGGTCGATCCCCTGGCCCTGCGTGCACGAATTCATCTCGATTGCCACGCACCCGCGCATCTATTCCCCTCCCACCCCGCTCAAGATCAGCCTGAATGCCCTTGACGCCTGGTTGGGTTCAACCAATTGCGAGCTCCTCGCGGAAGGACCCGGTTACTGGGATACTCTCCAGCAAATTGCAGAAAAGGCAGACTGCCGGGGATCGATGATCCACGATGCGCGGATCGCGGCCCTCTGCCTACATCATGGGGTCGACGAGTTGTGGAGTGTCGATCGGGATTTCTCCCGCTTCCCCACGCTCAAGCTGCACAATCCTCTGCAATCATGACCGGATCAGAGTGAGCCCGAAACCTCCCTCTCGGAATCCGAAGCAATATGAGGTCTGAATGGCACTTGAGGGAACTTGAACCCGGCGACCAGGATTTCCTGTGGGAAATGCTTTATGTCGCATTGTGGGATGCTCCGGGCATGCCAAGGAGACCACGCAGTATCCTGAAAGACCCGAGGATAATGCGCCTTGTTGAGAACTGGGGGCGACCGGACGACTTCGGGCTGGTGACCGTCGATCGGAATTCCGGCGAACATGCCGGAGCCATCTGGTCCCGACTGGACAGATTCGATGGTCTCGAAGACTACGGCTGCAGCTATCCCTGCCTTGGTATTGCGGTAGCTGAGCCCTATCAGGGCAGCGGCGTGGGAACCCTCCTGATGAGCCGGTTTATCGAAGATCTGCGGGATCGGGTAAGCGGACTCAGATTGGGGGTCAATCCGGAGAACTCCCGCGCCCTGCGGCTTTATGAGAAATCCGGCTTCGTCCAGTATGCCGTCGGAGCTGGCGATTACCCCCAGATGAAGCTGACGTTCAGGCAGTCATGACGGGGCCATCCTGGCGCAGCTGGTCAGCCAGCGATCTCCTGTGCCTGCCCTCCCAATGCATGATGACCTCCTGGAGCAACTCTGACGGAGTCAAGTCTCTGCGGATCGAACGGTGAAACCGAGCCCGTGATCGCAAGTTGCACGGAGCTTGGATACTGAAAGAAGCACCCCAGCTCATGCATCTATCTGCCCTGACCGACTTCCCGGATGATGCCCTCAAGATCTATCATCCGAGCACCATGCGCCTGATGATGGCCCGGCTGAAGAAAGCCGGGGTGTCCCGGGTCTACATGCAGTACTACGGCAATCGCGACTACGGGCATTTCTGGGACCACCACGCACCGACTTTTCGAGGCACGGTGGAAACCGCCAACAACATGCCCGAGTTCAGCCGGTTTTTTGTGGAGGCCGCAAGGGCCAATGGCCTGGAACCCGTCGCGGTGATGCGTCCGCAGGAACAGGGAGTCTGGCTGACCTTTTCGCCCTATTACGAGGAAGCCCGGGTCCACCCGGGCATACCCCACACCGGCGGGAAGATCATGGTCGCATCGAAGTTCCTGCTGGAAAATCCGGACCTCAGAATCAAGCGAAGGACCTGGGACATCGACCGGGATGCGGTCAACAAGACGATCGCCTCCATCAGACTCTACAAGCAGAACCGGATTCCCAGCCGCATCCGGAAGGAAGACATCACCCTCTATGTCTCTCCCGACAATGCCAACTACAGCAAGTATGATGGGGATTTCAGCGTGGCTCGTTCGATTGAGATCGCGGCGAAAGACGTCATCACTTCGACATTTGAGATCGATTACCCCACGGTAACGATCACCCGGACCGGTGACCCCATCGAGGTCATCATCCTGAACGGTTTGTCGATTGACGAAAGGTATGTTGCGGTGGCCGTCAGCTGCGAAGGCCCGGTAGAAAAAGACGTGTCATTCACGAACACGCCGATGAATGCCATCGCGATCTTCGATGAGAACGGAGACAGGATCTGTTCTTCGCCCGGTTCAGCGGTCTGGAAGACGCCCACCGGGGAACCTCACCTGAAAGCAGGTTTCAATTTCGATGACGGCTTCGGGGAACACTGGCCGGTAACCCTGGACCCGACCGGGTCCACAGGCAACATTGCCGTCGCCAAAGGGAAGGACGAATATGCTCACGCGGCTCTGTGCGTCTGTGAGCCCAAGGTCCAAGCCTATTGGCTCGAGTGGCTGGAAAGGGCGCTGGATGACGGCTATGACATGATCGGCAACCGCATCGAGTGCCACTCTGTCCATGTGGACGAGCCCTTCGCCTACGGCTACAACGACTGCATCAAGGCGGAGTATTTCAGGCGCTATGGTCCGTGCAGTGAGGAGGAGATGGAACTCTCCGGGATCTCGAAGATCCGTGGCGACGCCTATACTGACCTTTTCAAGGAAGGCGCCCGACGGGTTCGAATGAGGGGCAGGAAGGTCTATCTCACCCTCAATCTGGAGATGCTTTTCAACCCGGTACCCTTCGCCCGTCACTGCGCCTATCCGATGAATGTCGAGTGGCAATGGGAGCGTTGGCTTGAGGAGATCAGGCCGGACGAAATCAATATCCGCATTTACCTCACCTCGATACGGTTCCTGCTCGAGGACCCCCAATGCAGGCACTTCATCGAGACTGCGCAGAAGTATGGCGTGCCGCTGACTCTTGAGAGATACGGCTACTGGGACTTCGCCGCCGAATTCGAGACGATCCGAAAGACGGGAATCTTCTCCCGGATGACTCTCTATGAGACCAACGACGTTATTCAGAGCGATGGCCAGGGAGGGATCGTCGAGGTCAAACCCGAGTTGCTTGAGAAGCTCGCGACCTTGGCGGAACAACCCGATTGATGAGTTGGCATCCTCAGGCAAGATCCCCGCGGCAAGAATCTTCGAACGACTCCAGTTGGGGAACGGTGATCGATCCGGTGTTGAACCTCGCCTCCAATCGAGACTTCGCCAGCATTCCCTAGCCGCTGTCTTTCGCGAACTGGAAAAGGAAACATGGAACCATGAGGCTGCAATTATTGGGAACAGCCGGCGGCGACTTTCGCCGCGTCGATGATCTCGAGGACGGTTTCGGGCATCTGCCGCGGGTTCGGGAACTGGGTGGAAGGAATCTGCGCCGGCCCGCCCAGGCCGTCATCTTTCCGGATGTCCTGATCGACTATCACGATGGCAACCAGCTGGAAAAGTTCGGCATCGCACCGCAGTCGATCCGGCACCTCTTTCTCACTCACAACCACTGGGATCACTTCAGGCCGACCCGCATCCTGGAGTTTGCCGACGCCCTCCCGCATCAGCTCCAGGTTTACGGGGAGCACGGCGTGATTGAAGCATTGAAGTTCGCGGATACCTACCACCTTGACCGCGGGACCGGCAGATTCACCGTCCGTGAGTCACGCTCCAACATCGGCTACCACAAACTGGTCCCGCACCGGAAATGTACCGTCGGGGACACCGCGGTCACCGCCGTCCATGCCAATCACAATATCGACAAATCCGAGAACATGATCATGGACAACCTGAGCCTCAACTATGTGTTTGAGCGCGACGGGAAAACGATCTTCTACGGATTGGATTCGTCCTACCCGCTGCCCCTCACGGTGGACTACCTCCGTCGGTTCCGCGTCGATGTGGCGATCATGGATGCCACCTTCGGACGGAAGCCCATCGACGTTGTCCTGTCCGGTCACCTGAATTTCGATATGCTGGGGGAGACGATCCGGCAATTCCGGGAGGCCGGGATCTTTCATAAGGAGACACGGGTAATCGCGTCCCATATTTCCCTCGCCTTTGTTGAACCGCACGACGATCTGGAAGGCGAGGTCGCCGAATTGGGCTTCGCTCTCGGTTTCGATGGCATGGAGCTGGAGATGTGACGGGTTCGACCCGGAGCGGCGTTGATTCATCTCTGCCTCACCGGGGATACCCCGGACTGATTCAGCCATAGGCGCCAATCCCATGGAGGCCGAGGAGGCGCCTGCGCCGGGGGTTGGCGCGGGCAATGATCTCCTCGGGCATGCGGTAATTGATGAAGGGATAGAACCGTTGGGCGATATAGCGTCTCGCGTAGGGCGCCTGGATGACCCAGCGGATACGGCCGTTGGACGTATTGGGACCACCCTGGTGCCAGATCTGGTCATTCCAGAGCACGGCCGTGCCGGCCTTGCCGCACGCCTTGACCCGGTGCCGACCTTCATAAACCGGAATACCGTCGGCGTCATTGTCGTCAGGTCCGGGTTGACGGCCCGCCCGATGACTTCCGGGAATGAACTCCGTGGGCCCAAGCTCCTCATCCACATCACAAAGGTAGTAGTTGAGGTTGATGTTCAGGGTTGGCGTCGGGATGCGGGGATCCCATGGCACATCGGCCGGTCTTGGAAAACGCACTTCATCGTCCACGTGCCAGAAAGTGATGGTCTTGCCCGGAGAGGTGCGCAGGGCACTGTTGGCGATGAGGTGACAATTCTCCCCGAGGATCGCCTCGATGAGTGGAATGATGTTGGGGTGATCGACGAGCGCTTCGAATTCGGGCCCTCGTTCAAACATCTTCGGCCGCCAGATCTCCTGCATGCCGTAAAGGTCCGCTTCCGGGCAGTGTTCACTGAAGGCACGTTCGACTCCGGCTTTCAGTGCGGCAACCTCCGTCGGTGACAAAACATCCGGCAGGACCAGGAAACCATCACGTTCGAATTGCGACAGCAGCGCTACTGTGGGCTCGATGACATTCATGAGGGCGGTGGGCGAAGAAGCTTCGCGCGGGGAGGGGTGCAGACGGAAGACTCGGGGTGAGACTTCACCGAACTGGATCACTAGGAAACCGGCCGTCAGTTGCAAGACTCGCGGCATCACGCAGGCTGACAGGTGACCTGCAATCCGCCCGCGCTGGGTGCCGTTTCCTTTCAGCGGGCAAACACGTTCCCCTCCGGTGCAAGACCAACAAAGGTCAAAGTGAACGGATCGCGTTCGATGGAAACGACTTGAATGAGGAAATCCTCAATGCCGGCCGATTCGGCCCTCGGAACTCAGAAGATCACGGATCGCCGAAATCATGACGACGCCCTCCGGACTATTCCCCGTTGTCAGCTGACCGATGACCTGCTGAATGAAAGTCTCATCAATGGGGCCGGGAAGATCGTCGACCCATTTCCTCAACGAATCGAGGAGGGCCGCGTGGGTGTGCTTCCACTGGAAATCCGGACCTTCGTTGCCGTCGTAAACGTAGCGATGGCGCAACCACCAACGGATGACGGATTCGACGGCAGAAGCCAACCCGGCGGTAGCCCGGCTGGAATCCGCAGGATCCGTTGACGCGAGGCGCAGGACGCCGATCCGTGCGTCGACAAACAAGGCAAGGATTTCCAAGTAGGTCCCACTCCCTCCCGGCAGACTACGGGCCACCTCGGAGCGCAACCCGCTGCGACGCAATCGACCGGCCAGGTCGGACGGGACATGATCGAAGTCGGCTCGGGCGATGGTCCAGGCGGGCAGGAGCAGGTCCGCATCGCCTCCCAGAAACGCCGCCAGGGCACGCAGCACATCCTCGTCGGATCGGTCAAGCCAACCGGGATCTTCGGCGCAACGCGCGAAGTAAAACAGATTGTGAAGGGCGGTCAGGGGTTGTTGGGCATTGCCCATGATTCCCCTCACGCGGGGAGAGAGCGGTTGTTCCTGACGGATGACCCTGCGGATATCGTCAAACTGGATCACGAAAGCGGGCGGGGTTGGCTCGAACTCGATGATTTCGTAGGTCAGCAGCGTGGAACGATCCAGCAACCCGGCCTCTTCGGTCATTTCGAAGTTGATACGACCGTTGGCATGCCCCTCCCGGATGCTTCGGCCCGGCAACAATTCCCATGGTTCTCCGGGCGGATTGTTCTTCAGGGAGGCGAGAAAAGGTCGGACAAGCTTTCTGAGATCCGGCTTCCAAACCCCCTCGTTTTCCCAATCGGCACCCCAGCCGCTCCATACCCACGGAATGATCTTGGGGCTCTCCCCCGGGCGGGTTTCCTCCAGGATCCGGCGAACCTGACCGAGCATGGCCATGAAATCCTCGGGCTTTGCGCCGGGGTATCCTCCCGGATCCCCGTCGATGAAGACATAGCCGTCCGCATTGTTCAGGCAGACCATCACTTCCCTGAGATGATTCATGCAGACCCTGCGCTCATCCGGGTCATCTAGAAGAAATCGCCGCATGTGCGGATAAAAGACGCGATCGCGACACGGCTGGGCGCGAACCGCATCAGTGCAGGTCAGATTCGCACAGAGGACCAGCCAGCATTCCAGACCAAGGTCATGGGCTTCGTCGACAATGCGCCGAAATCCCAAGAGATAATCGCGATCCGGATTGGAAATCGGCGGCGGGACAATCTCGGCCATGGGCCAGATCATGACACGGTCGAGTCCCAGTTCGCGAAGAACGCGAAACATCCCGACATAGTCCTCCAGTTTCCAGCTGCGGACAGCGAACGGGTAGGCATACTGCCAGCTGGCATGCAGGTAGAAGCCCCGGTGAGTGAAGGTGATCATGGGAAGGATAAGCGACGTTCTTCCCTGAGTCTGTCGAAACCCCCAGCCGATTCACAGTACAATCGCGTAGTCCACCTGAAGGGGTCATTGCTTGACTCTTGACAAATGAGAGCTGGCTTCTCGGGCATTGCTCCAGACCGTGCCAATGGAACCACCCGATAAGATTGCGGAGAACGATCAGGATTCAGCGTTCCTGAATTTCCGGGTCTCGATCGCCTCGATCGGAGAGTCTTGTTCGCCGCCGCCAAAGGGCATCAGTGATTCGACGTAGACCTCGGTCAGAGACTCGATATCATCCTGAGGGAAGTCGCTCATCGCCCGCAGGACGGTCAGGTAAAGCATGCCTTTGCGAACGCCTTCGATCGCAGTCTTGAGGAGTGGCTTGAAGATCGTCAGGGCACTCCGCAGCGCCATGCGCTGCATGAATCCCATGTCCGACTCCTTGATCAACGTCGGAACGACCTGCTTCATGGCCTCGCTGAACGCACTCCTGGGCGGCAGATAAAAGACCCAGTCAAACCGGACGAGTTCGTCTTTTTCCAGGTCCTCCGGCGCGAGAGATCTGAGTTTGGGCTCGAGCCGTTCAGGGTCGAATTCCTCCGCCCAGGCCATCTGATACAACTTGGACCCGATACCTTCCAGGGGCAGAGGAATCGCGTTTACGACCATCTCAAAATCGATATCCGGTCCATCGCCCGAGCCCGTCTCAATATCAACGCCTTCCTCCCAATCCTGGAGCATGTGGGTCAGGCCCGATGAAAGATCTGCCACTTCGGGGTTGAGCTGACCACCGTCGGCCATGGCCAGGAATTGCCGGTAGACTGTCACGGGATGCGGCTCCCCTTTCCTCCCAACGATCACGAGTCCATGACCCGTGGTCCTGTCCATCGTCTCGTAGGCCACGCCAATGACTTCCTTGGCGAACTGTTCGGCATAGCGCCGATCCGACCTCGTCCGGGCATGGATGGAGATCTCCAGCTGTTCACCGTTCACCACAAAGGGCGCCAGTTCGACGTAGGGAAGGAAACTCGAAGTCGCCTCGTCCGATGCGCCCGCGACGCCGACGGACCCCGCCAAGGTCAACAAGAGACCGCACAGGCCACCACGAAAGCGGGTGCCTCTGGGAAGGAGTCCATGGGCCAGTTCGCGTGGTCTGGGATCGGAATTCATGTGGTTGGGAGGGGAAGCTGCCGTTGAACGACGTCCGATGGCATACCGCGGCAAACCGGAAAAGGTTTCAGAATTCGGCAACTTTCAGTCGAACGAGCCCGAATACCGATCCATGATCGGGGCTGAACGGCTTCACGATCAAGCCGTCACCCCGGACTGAAGCTCTCTTTCGCCTGGGAAAAACCGGCGACGAAACCGCAGGGCCACGTGGACAAGACCGATCAAAACCGGAACCTCAACGAGCGGACCGACCACCGCGGCGAAGGCGACACCGGAGTTCAAGCCGAAGACGGCGATGGCGACAGCGATAGCCAGCTCAAAATTGTTCCCCGCCGAGGTAAAGGCGAGGGTCGTCGATCTCGGGTAGTCGGCTCCCAGACTCTTGGCCATGAAGAAACTGATGAAGAACATGAGCCCGAAATAGATGGTCAGGGGGATGGCAATGCGCAGCACATCGAGCGGGAGTTGAACGATCGCATCGCCTTTGAACATGAACATCATGACGATGGTGAAGAGCAGCGCGCCGAGGGTAAGCGGGGAGATACGCGGAATAAACCTATCCTGATACCATGCTTCACCCTTGAGGCGGACGAGCACAATGCGGCTCAGAATCCCTCCTGTGAACGGGATACCGAGATAGATCATGACACTCCAGAAAACGTCAGCCATCTCGATCTGGACGACTTTTCCCTCGAGTCCGAAATAGGGCGGCAGGACCGTGATGAAGACCCACGCGAAGACGCTGTAGAAAAGAATCTGTGCGATGCTGTTGAGCGCGACCAGCCCGGCGGCGTACTCCCGACTGCCCTTGGCAAGTTCGTTCCAGACCAGCACCATCGCGATACAACGGGCGATCCCCACCAGGATCAAACCAACCATGTAGTCGGGGTGATCCCGAAGCAGGAACACCGCGAGGAGAAACATGAGCACCGGCCCGACGACCCAGTTCTGAATCAACGACAATCCCAGGATACGTGTATCCTTGAACACGGCGGGCAATTGGGAGTAACGCACCTTGGCCAAGGGCGGATACATCATGAGAATGAGCCCGATCGCGATGGGCACGTTGGTCGTACCCACGGTCATTGGAGCGAAGAACGCCTCCGGGTCAGAAATGACGAGGCTCCCCAGCGCCACTCCGGTTCCCATGGCGACGAAAATCCACACCGTCAGGTATCGATCAAGAAACGACATTCTGAGGGCGAGGGACTCTTTCATCGAAACAGGATTTCTTTGATCAAGATCGCCGGAAGCAGTCCGGTTGGGAGCTGTGGCCGACCCGCCTTTGGGCATTCCCGCTCGGGTTTCTCATTCAGCCTTCCCGATGCCGGACCTCAAAGCGTCCCGCCGCCCATTGGCATAGGCCTCGAAAGCGCGGCGGATCTCGTCGCGAACCCGCCGGAAAACGGAGAGCTTCTCTTCGTCCGTCCCGGTGGCATGCGCCGGATCGTCGAACGGCCAATGGTGCCGGTTGACTTGTCCCGGAAACACCGGGCAGGCCTGATCGGCGCGTCCACAGACCGTGATCACCGTCTCGATCTTATGACCGAGGAATTCATTCATGTGTTTTGAGTGATGAGCCGAGATGTCGATCCCGATCTCCTTCATCACCGCGATCGCATGAGGATGGACATGGCCGGCGGGATTTGATCCTGCGCTGGCGACCTCGAACAGGTCACCGGCAACCGCGCGCAGAATACCCTCTCCCATGTGCGAGCGACAGGAGTTGCCCGTGCAGAGAACAAGAATCGTGGGTTTCCCGGGATTCATCGTTTGTTGCCTCTGAAGAGAGAGGCAAGACGCGCATCGTTCCGCAATGACAAAGAATCCACAAAATCGTGTATCCGGACCAGTTCCTGGATAGGGCCATCGGTCAGGGCCATGGGAAACAAGACTTTCCTTGTGAATGGTGAAGCCCCATGATGAACCTGATGAAGGACAAACCCGCTTTCCGTCTTCTCACACTGTTTTTGATGGCCGCCCTCACCTGTGGTGCCGCCTGCCGCGGGGAACCTGCCGCAAACGCGACTGAGCCGGTCCCTGTTATCGCTCCGGCGACCCCGGAGGAACCCGTATTGCACTGGCGCGATGTCACCACCTGGGGCGTCGAGGGTCGGGCCTGGACCGACCTTGAACGCGAACGCTGGTTTGACCGATTCCCTGCCGTGGCCGACGGAAAGGTGACCGAGAAAGTCTGGAATCTCAGTCGGGACAGCACCGGGATGATGGTGCGATTCAAGACCGATGCCTCCATGATCTGGGTCGACTACACCCTGCACAGGGAGAAGTTGAACGGATCGAACATGACGCCCGTCGGGGCAAGCGGACTCGACCTCTATGCGCGCGACGAGAACCGGCAATGGCGCTGGGTGGGGGTGGCCCGACCCGGCGGGGAGGTGGTCCGCCAGATGATCATTGAGGGACTGGCCCCGGACTTCCGCGAGTACGCGCTTTATCTGCCACTCTACAATGGCGTCGAGAACCTTTCGATCGGCGTGCCACCCGAAGCGGAATTTCACCCGATGCCGCCTCGCGAGATTGCCCCGATCGTCTTCTACGGCACCTCCATCACCCAAGGCGCCAGTGCATCCCGGCCCGGCATGGTGCATACCGCCATTCTCGGCCGTCGGTTCGACCGGCCGGTGGTCAATCTCGGGTTCTCCGGCAATGGCCGGATGGATGCCGAAGTCGGAGAATTGCTCGTCCTTATCGACGCGGCCGTCTACGTGATTGATTGCCTGCCCAATATGGGGCCGGATTCGGTCCGGGAAAAGTGCATTCCCCTGGTGGAACAACTGCGTGCCGCGCGGCCGGACACGCCGATCATCCTGGTGGAGGATCGGCGTTATACGAACTCATGGATCAGGCCGGACAAGGATCGATTCCACACCAACAATCACGCCGCCCTCCGAGAGTGTTTTGAGAAACTGCAGGCCGGGGGCGTGACGGGGTTGTTCTATATTCCGGGTGATGACCTCCTGGGCGATGACGCCGAGGGCGCCACCGACGGCTCCCATCCGAACGACCTCGGTTTCGTGCGCCAGGCGGCCATCTTCGAGCCGGTCCTGAGAGAGGCACTCGCCGGGCGCTGAACGAATCCCCCGCCACGGCCCATCGGAGGATCGAAAAAGAGCACTCGGCGCGCTCGCCACGGGCCGGGCGAAACGGGTATTCCCTTCCCACCCGCCATGATCCCGACCCCGATCAATACCGCCGAAGCCATCTTTGAGGCCTTCTTCGATGAGAACCTGAGTGGTCTGCCCGAATGGACGATCCACGAAGGGGGAGCCGACGGCCTGTTCGTCCGGCAAACCTGGGCGACGGTGGCCTACGACTGGCAGCGTCCGCCGGAGGACCCGGCCCTTCCCGCCCTCGGCATGAGCCGCCGCTATGATATCGACTGCGCGGACTACGATGTATTGGTATTCTCGCTCGTCACACCGCCAGGCGCGCGGGTCGCGCTGATCGCGCAGACCGATGCCGGCGAGCGGAGGATGTTCAGCACCCCTTTCGAGACACCCAAGCGCGAACTGGACCTCCCGCTCGAAGGCGCCCAACGCCTGCTCGGATTGACCCTGGAGATCCATCCGGACCGCAGCGGGACGACCGGCAGCGCCTGCGGTTGGCTCAACTGGATCGGCCTGCAGCATGAGGCCACGCTCCAGCGTTATCTCCGGCAGTTCGAGCGATTCGATGAACGATGGGAAGGCTACCTGAAGCCCATCTCGTTCGAACCCACTTTTGAGCCGGTTTATAATCTGATCCTGACCCGCGAAGATCTGGCTGAAGCCCGTGCCGACGTCGCCCGGGCAGGTGGCCCGGAATCATCCCCACTCTGGGAATTGGCCGAGGACGCCAGGAAACTCGTTCCGGAGAGGATGATGAGCGACTATGTGAATTTCTGGAACGACACGCGTTTCAATCGAGTCCGGGATACCGGCAAGCTGCTCCTGACCCATGGCGCGAACGCCGCTCAGGCCTCGGTCCTCTTCCGCGATCCCCGACTCGGCTGGCTTGCCGCCCGCTACGCCATCTGCCTGGCTCACTGCACGCGTTGGGATCCCTCCTTCCTCAGCTGGATGACCGGCTGCGCCTGGGAACACCGCGCCTTTGTGCCGAGCCTCGTCATGGCGGACTGTGCGCTCATCCTCGATCTCTGTGGGGAATGGTTCACCGACTACGGCCGGCAGGTCATCCTCCGGCGCCTTGCCGAGGAGGGCACCGGCACCAACAACTACACCGCATGGCGGTGGGAGTATATCTTCTGGTGCAATCAGGCGGCGTGGTTCATGCCGGGCCGCATGCTGGCCTACCTTGTGCTCGAGCGAACCATGCCACTCCAGTGGCTGCCCCATCCCAAACCGGGCAAATCCCGGGTCGCGCCCTATACCGACCTCGCGGTGGCCGAACTCCAGGACAACCTCGCAAAGATTCTTCTCCCGGACGGCGGCTATACCGAGGGTCCGGGCTACTTCACCTTCACCGCCCGCCAGGCTCTCTTCACCTTCTACACCTATGCGCGCGCCCGCGGTCTTGATCCGAAGTCCCTGATCCCTGGAGCCTTCCAAGCCACCGCGCTCATGGCCGAGACACTCGTCAGCACCGCCGACGACTCGCAGATGATCCTGATCTGCGATACCCAGTGCATCCCGCAGGAGGGTGCGGCGTTCCTGGCCTGGCTAATGCCCGATTCTCACTGGGTCACGATATTCAGAAAATCAGTCGCCCGGACCGGTGGCCGGCCCATGACCCTGCTCGCCCAGAAATTCGCCCGCGAGATTCCTGAGAAAGGGCCGGGATTCCAGCCGCTGACCTTCATGCCGGCGATCGGCCAGATGGCTTCGCACCGTCGTTTGGGCAACGAGTGGGTGAAGCTGTTCCTGATGGGAAATCAATCGGGCGCCTCCCACACTCACGAGGACAAGGGGTCCTTCGTACTCGAGTTTGCCGGCGACAGTTTTGCCAGGGATTTCGGCATCTGCGATTACAGCAATCCGCTGGCCGACATGATGAAACACTGCCAGCGCCACAACATGCTCGTGCCCCTCACGACCTCCGGCATCCGCCCGAAACCCGGCAACCCGATCTTCAAGGACATCACGCCGCACGGCCACGGCGACGAAACCTCGTTCCATGCCACCATGGATCTGACCGCCGGATGGGAGGGTTGGTTCACCCGCTGGACGCGCACCTGGGATTCCGAGACTCCGTCCCACCTGACGATCACCGATGACTGGGCGATCGAGAACGGTGAAGGGGTGGTCTTCCACTGGACAACCCCATTGCCCATCACACTCGACGCAGCCCACCGCCGCGCGATCATCCAAGGCCGCCGTGGTCGCGTCATCCTGTCCTGGCCCGAAGGAATCAACGCCCTCAACGAGGAACTGCCCCTTGAGGAGCCCTCGAGGAAAGCGGTGCTCCGGGAACGCATGGAAGCCTATCTCGTGACCACTCCACTGCCGGAGACCCAGCCACGCCTTTCCCTCACCCAGCCCGGCCGTTCCGGCACCCTCACGGTTCACGTCAGACTCGAGCCACTCAATCCATGAGAACGGCCACCAGACTTTCTCTTCCGGGTTTACTCACGGTCGGTTTCATGATGTCCCTGCACGCCAGCGATATGTGTTCTCCTCTTCTTCGATTGACCGGCGACTGGCAGATTGAAGTCCGGGTCCCGCAGGGGGATCAGGCGACACCGATGGTTTGCGTTGTTGAAGTGCCGCCGGCTGCGATGATCGAGGTCACCGGCGAGCGATACGCAGCCCTGCCCCTCTTCGACCCGGCTGCGGGCGGCTGGGCAATGGGCGCGGCCCTGCGCGGGGTGAGGGCCCAGGAATGCACGACCAAGCATCTCCTTGATCCTGAATCATTCGTCCTGAAAGCGGGTTCGGATCCCGAATCCATGGTCTTCGAGGACGGCCTCGATTATGCCATCGACCGTGAATGGGGAACGTTCGGGCGTCTCGAGGGCGGCAGGATAGCGCCGAATCAGCCGGTCCATGCCAGCTACCGGCACGGCCTTCTGCGGCTCGACTCCATCATCCGGCTGCCCGACGGAAACATCGCGCTCCGACCGGGAGAGGCACGCTCCTCGAATCCACGGGCACCCGCTCTGGCGGCCGGCGAAACACGCCTGGCCAACCTGTGGCTTCCCGGACGTATCCAGAGACTGGATCCCGATCACCTCTTTCCCATTTCCGAATCCTCTTTTCCCGAACCACCCCCTTCCTCCCCCACCACTGCGGAAAAGTACCTGCCCAAAACGCTGGCCAAGTTGCAGGCGGGCGGGGATATCCGGATACTGGCCTGGGGTGACAGCGTCACGGACGCCGGCTATCTGGGCCACCCCGAGACCGAACGCTGGCAGGTCCAGTTCGTGGATCGCCTGCGACGGATCTACCCGCGGGCCAGGATTTCACTGACCAGCGCAGCATGGGGTGGCCGAACCACCGTCAGTTTTCTGGAAGAACCGCCGGGGAGTGAACACAATTACCAGGAGACCGTGCTCGCGGTACGGCCCGATCTGGTCGTCTCCGAATTCGTCAACGATGCCGGACTCGATCCGGCAGGACTCGATGAACGTTACGGCAGGATCCTGGATGATTTTCGTGGAATCGGTGCGGAATGGATCATTCTCACGCCTCATTATGTCCGTCCCGATTGGATGGATCTGACGAAAGAGACGGGAATCGACGACGATCCCCGCCCCTACGTGAAGGCGCTGCGCACCTTTGCCGCGGGAAACAACGTCGCCCTGGCCGATGCCTCGCTGCGCTACGGACGCCTCTGGCGCCAGGGATTGCCCGTAACGTCCCTGATGATGAATTCCATCAACCACCCCGACGAACGCGGCATGCGTATCTTCGCCGATAGTCTGATCGCCCTCTTTGGCGCTGAATAGCCCTATGGGGTCACTGCTTGACCCGTGACAAAACCGATCGGTAGGCCTGTGTTTCCGTCTGGCCGCTCATCCGGAACCGCCTGACGAACTGACTGACCGAGGCGGGTCTGCCCATCCCAAGCCGGGCGGCAAGCCATTCGTTCGTTGCAGTCGTCGCGGATCGCATGGCGCAGGCGAGGAGCACTTTGGCCCCGTCCGACTTCCGCACCGGCAGCTGCGCCAGATTCAATTTCAACTCACCGGCACCCCGTTTCAGGGCGGCCTCCCATTGCTTCTCGCGGACAGCCGACAGGATCAGAGATTCCGGGCCGCCGTGTTCGCTGCGAAACTCCGTGACGCGCCTGGCGTAGTCATCGCTCATCGACTCCTCGAAGCGGTCCGAGCCGTGGCACCATCCCGTGCACATCTCGGAGAATCGCATATTCTTCTGCGAGGGCAGGTCCGTCGCGAGAAAGGCCAGATAGTCCTGGTACTTGCGCCAGCCGTGGCGCGTGTCCTTCAGGTTGCCGCTCGCGGCCAGCAGGGTTGAGGGCTCCAGTGCCCCGGGGCGTTTTCCCGTGACATACCTGCGCAGACTCGACCATCGGTAATCCGCCGCTCGGTCCGGGGCGCACAGGCCGGCTCGAACCGGGTTAAGATGAATATAGTGGGCGACTTGTGCCAGAGCGTGACCGGGTTCGACGATCAGGCTCTTGAAGCGTCCCTGAAAGGGGCGCCCGACCTGACCGAAGAATCGATTGAAACGGGTGGCGAAGGTCCCCTGCAACCACTTCATGCCCGCACTGAGATTCGGTTCGGGTGTCTCCAGTGCCAGGTGAAAATGGTTGTCCATGATCACATAGGCGTGCAGCCGCCATCCGTGGCGTTCACAGGCTTCGAACACGGTCGTCTCAAAGCTGGCGGCAGTACCCTCGGACGTGAAAATCCGCTGCCGGTAGTTCCCGCGGTTGATGACGTGATAACAGGCACCGGGGAATTGCATTCGAAGCTTCCTGGCCATGCGGGATCGGAGCCGGCAGGCATCCGTTTGTCAAGAGTCAAGCAATGACCCCATATCAGCCAACGGTGAGGAGGCGCGCCTATCGTGGGCTTCGGGTGATGTTGGCGGGATTGAAGGGGGCGTTGTAGTCGACCGTCTCATCGCGGGCACGGACCACGTAACCGCACCGCCGGATGATCTCTGCGCTCGGCAGGAAGGCATCATTGGTCTGTTCCAGGAGATGATTCAGTTGTTCTTCGAGCCGGGCCTGGACTTCCGCGTGTGAAGACCGGTTGACGAGATTGTCCATCTGGTAGGGATCCGCCTCATTGTCGTAGAGAAGCCATGGACCGTTCAGGTCGCGGCAATAGGTGTAGCGGGCGGTGCGCACACCGCGGTATTCCCGACCTCCCACGTCGCGGGTCCATTGGCCGAAGGGAGTGATACAGAGCGTCAGAGCGGCGTGATCCTCCTCCGGCGCTTCAGTTCCGAGAATGATGGCTGATCGGTCAATTCCCTCGACTTCGTCCGGGATGTCGACTTCAGCCAGCCCCAACAGCGTCGGCATGATATCCGGCGTGTTCAGCGGCATGGCGATCTCACGTGGGCGGCGACCCAGTTTTTCCGGCCAACGAAGGAGAAAGGGAACCCGCAGCGACTCTTCCCAGGGCTGCTGCTTCTTCATCGCGCCCCTGGAGTGCATCATGTCGCCATGGTCAGAGGTGTAGACGAGGATGGTGTTTTCGGCCAGACCGGTTTCCTCGAGCGTCTGCAGAAGATCACCCATACAGTCGTCGAGTGCGGTCATGTGGGCGTAATACCCGCGATAGTCAATGGGGGCCTGTTCGCGCGACCCGGGGGGCACGTTCGGCCGCAAGGTCAATTCGCGATTTGCATAGATATCCCGATAGGTCTCCGGGGCGGTGTGGTAAGGCGCGTGGGGTGGCCCCCACGACAGAAAAAGGGCAAACGGCGCCCCGGATCCGGCGGCGACATGATGGGTCAGGAACTCCCGGGCGTTTGTCGTCTGGGCAATCGCGTCGTAGCCCTCCCAATAGAGCCGGTCCGGGGTGTCGGCGAAATAGGTGGAGTGGTTGTAGTCATGGGTGCATTCAAGCGTCCGCCAGTACTGAAAGCCCTGACGCCGCTCGGGCGGGGTGAAAGCCTCCCGTCCCTGTCCGTCGATGTGCCATTTGCCGATCCAGCCGGTTGTGTAGCCGGCGTCATTGAGGCAATGGGCGATGCTCCGGTGATCCGTCGCCAGGGAGAGGTCGTTGAGAAAGAGACCGTGGGTCAGCGGGTACTTCCCAGTGACCAGGCAGGCGCGGTGCGGGCAGCAGACCGGGATGCCGGAAACGGCATTCGAGAAGTTCACGCACTCCCGCGAAAGCCGGTCGATATTCGGGGTCTGGACATCCGGGTTTCCAGTGTAGCCATGATCACATTCGCGCCACTGATCGGAGAAGACATAAAGGATATTCGGTTTCATGTTCGATGGGCTGTCGACCGCCGGGCGATTCCTCGAAAATGCAGGTTGGAGCGATGCACCGAGGGCGGCAACCGCGGTCGACTTGAGGAAGTTCCGTCTGGTGACCATGGAGTTGTGCAATCCTCGATACCTCGCCATCGAAAGGCAAACAATTGCCGGGTCGGGAAGCGCTTGAGCATCGGATTGCCGATGAATGCCTCGGGCCCGAGGTGGCCCGCCAGCCGAACAACCGCCGGGGTCTGTCAAGAGTCAAGCAATGACCCCCTTGGAAGCAAACGGAAGGTGTTCAGAATCCTATGGAGGCGCCGCCATCCACCGGGATGCACTGTCCGGTGATGAATTTGGCGGCGTCGGAGCAGAGGAAGGCGGCCGTCATGCCGATATCCGAGGGCTCACCCATCCGTTTCATCGGGGTTCGTGAAAGGACTTTCTCCTTTCGTGCCGGATCACCGGCAAAGGCCCAGTCCGTCATGGGCGTGGAGATCCATCCCGGAGCGATGGCATTCACGCGGACCCCGGACTCCGACCATTCCGCGGCCAATGCCCGGGTGAGTCCGATCACCGCGGTCTTGGCTGCGGTATAGCCCACGATCTGCGGGACTCCCATGTACGATGCCATCGACGCAATGAAGAGTATGTTCCCGTGTCCGGCTTCAATCATGAGCCGTCCCACCTCGCGAGTCAGCGAAAAGGCCGATTTCACATGAGTATCCATCAACTGGTCAAACTCGTCGTCCGTGACTTCAAGAGCCGGTTTCTTGAGACTCTGGCCGGCATTGTTGACCAGGATGGAAAGTACGCCCCATTTCGAGGTGACCGCGTCGACCATTCGGGTCCGGTCTCCGGCCTTCGTCACGTCGCCGACCACATAGGTGGAGTTCTCCCCGAGTCTCTTTACGGCCTCGTCCAGAACCGACTCACGGCGACCACTGATGCAGACCCGGGCTCCCGCCTCGATGAAGGCCCGCGCGATGGAGAACCCCAGCCCCGAACCGCCACCGGTCACCAGGGCGTTTTCTCCCGAGAGACCGGGTGTGTGTGTCCTCTCCATCGTCATCCGACGCGGATTTCCCGAAAGGCTTCCTCCGAAGGCTCACTGCCTGCTCCGGGCGCCTCCGGTGGAAGGTAATGGCCATCCCTCACCTGGGCTGGGTGTTTCATCCAATCCCGCAGCCAGGGGATGTATTCAAGGAGGTGGCAGGACGGGTGGGCGAAGCAAAGGTGTTGGTGCACCTGGCACATGTCGCCGACATGCGGCACGACCGGGAGCCCGCTGCAATGGGCGAGCTCCGCCACGCGCCACCACTCGGTGATCCCCGCCAGTCGCACGACATCCGGTTGCACATAGTGGACGGCGCCCGCCTGGATGAAGTCGCGGAACTGGACCGCCATGTAGAGCTGTTCCCCAAGGGCAATCGGAGTGGCAATGGTCTCGGCCAGACGCCGGTGACCGGCGACATCATCAAAGGCCATGGGCTCTTCAATCCACACGATATCGAAGTCCACCAGTCGGGTGCCAGTCTGGATCGCCTGGGGCAACGACCACCGGCCATTGGCATCGACCATGATCCGGATATCCGGTCCCAGGGCTTTCCTGACCGCTTCGATCCGCCTGATATCTTCATTGGCATTCACCCCGCCGACCTTCAGCTTCACGGCCCGGTATCCCTCCGTCTCCACCATGCGCCGGCAATCACTCACCAGCTCCTGCATCGACCAGTTGAGCCACCCCCCGTCGGTGTTGTAGGCCTCAACGCGCTTCTCGGCGTTTCCACCCATCAGCTTCCAGAGAGGCACTTCAGCCTCCTTCGCCTTGAGGTCCCAGAGAGCGATGTCGATCGCCCCAAGGGCCAGATGGGTGAGGCCACTCCGCCCCACCCAATAGATGTCGCTCTTGCGGTAGAGTTTTTCCCAGAGCGCGCGAACCTCGCGCGGGTCCGACCCGATCAGCAAAGGCCCGAAACTCTGAACGATGCAATCGACAATCAACCGGTCCGTCGGCAGATGGGCATGGGTCCCCGAGTAGCCGTAGCCGACCAGTCCCGTGTCGGTGTGGATGGCCACGCCGGGCGCACCCCAATGCGTGATCGAGTGGGTGCTGTCCGCGATGCCGCCGCGGGTCACCGGAGCGTGCAGAATGAACGGTTCGAGCCTGGTTATCTTCATGTGGGGAAGGCTACGGTCAGAACGGGGGAGCCGAATGCAACGGAGCGGCCGGATGAAACCGCGTCCGCATTCGGAATTCAACGGACATTGGCGGCGGATCACCAGATGAAAAGAAGCGCTTTCTCGAAGAAGCCCGGGGAAATGGGTATTCCCTCCCGTCGATACGCGAATCCCCACGACCGTCATCTCCCGGTTGATCCGAAGGGTCGAACCACCCATGGTGAACACCATGACTCGATCCACCCGATTTCTCGCGGCCGCCCTGTCGCTCGGCCTGCCTGCCATCCTCCTCTTCCCTTTCACCCTGTCGGCTGAAGTCGTCACCTACCCGTCTCCCGATTTCCGCGACATGTCCGGACGCTTCGCCGTCAGCCTCATCCAGGAGGATCGCGTCAACGAATCATTTGTCTACCAGAGCCAGAACAAATTCGTCGGCGTCCACCAGCCAATGGGGGAATCCAACCACTGGACGACCTTCTCCTTCGATGGCCGGGTCGAAGTAGTGGTGCGGGTCCCGATCGGCACGAACCTGATGGAGGCCCGGGTTCTGCCGGAAGCCTACGGAATCGAGTCCGTGATCAAGGATGGCGAAATCCGCTTCACCCTCGATCAACCGCGCCAGGTCGCCGTGATCATCAACCGGGATCGCAGGAACCCGCTCTTCGTCTTCGCCAAGGAACTGGAAAGGGATCTACCGGATTTCACGGCCGCCAACGTCATCGATTTTTCGAAAAACCCGGTGATCCACAACGATCCCGAGAAGGCCAACATCCTTTACTTTCCTCCGGGTGAATACGATCTGGTCGAAATGGGTTATTCCCTGCACGCGGGTTTCCCGCTCGATGCCGGCGATACCGTTTATATCTCGGGCGGCGCCGTGGTGCACGGCACGTTTTCATCGACCGGCGAACGCGTTACAGTGAGGGGCCGGGGAGTCATCTCCGGCGCGAAGTGGATGTGGGTCCGCCGCCGCTACGCCGATGCCGACATCCCATGGGACTTCGGACGTTTCCGGGAAATCGCCGTCTACCTGCACGGCGGCGGTGGCAACCTGGTCGAGGGCATCACCTTCACCGATCCGGTTCATTTCTGCATCAGCGTGGGCGACGACTCGACGGTGCGCGGCGTCCAGTGTTTCGGCTGGTGGTACACGACGGACGGGGTGGCGGCCGGCGATCGATCGGTCGTCGAGGACTGCTTCTTCAAAGTCAATGACGACATCGTCAAGGTCTACTCGGACGACATGACGGTACGGCGCTGCCTGATCTGGCAGCAGACCAACGGCGCGCCCTTTCAATTCACGTGGAATCTGCGGAATCCCGTTTCCGGCGTGCGGGTCAAGGATTGCATCATCATGGCCAGCGAAGTGACCCGGGAGCGGGAACTGGAGGGCAACCGGTCCGTCGTCAATGCCCGGAATAACAAGGGTGCCGACATCTCGGACTTCGTCTTCGAGGATATCCGCGTCGAGGGCGACATCTACCGCGTGCTCGGACTCAACATCGGGGAATCGGGATCCATCTCCGACATCACGCTGCGCAATTTCGAAGTAACCGGACGTATCCGCTATTTCAACTACCTGAACGCAAGCAAAGGAAGCATCTCGAACATCCGTCTGGAAAACATCGTGGTGGACGGCCGGAGGATGGAGAACTTCGACGACTTCATCCTGGTAGAGCGCGGCAATGTCTCCAACGTGACGATCGAGTGATCACCGGCCGCCGGCCGGCTCGGTACCGTCATAGGGTGGTTGCGCTCCCGACTTCGAGGCGACCCAGGACCCCAGCGCAGACGCCCGGGAAAGCGCCTCGACCGGATCGAAACCCTCCCGACTGAGCGACGCGATCATCGAGGCCATGAAGGCGTCGCCTGCGCCGACCGTATCCTTCACCTCAACCGGATGGCTCCGTCCCGTGCTGATCCGGCCATGGCCGAGCAGCAGAGCCGGCCGCTCCGCGCGGGTCACACAGAGTAGATTCACCCCGAGGGCTTCGGCCAGGTCGCGCATGCGCCGCTCCACTTCCGCAGACGGTGAGCCCGCCGCCGCCGCGAGTGCGGCCAGTTCCTCCTCGTTCATTTTCACAAAGTCGGCCATCGCGGCGATCTCCATCACGACCCCGATTGAATTGTGGGGCGGGCGCAGGTTGGCGTCGAAGCACTTCATGCCTTCATAGCCGGCAAAGGCGCGGCGGATCTGGTCTCGGTTATAGGGGCTGCGCAGGCCGACCGAGGGCACCATGAGGGGACAGGTCGCTCCCGCGATCGCTGCCTCGGGAATTTCGATGAAGTCCCAGGCCACCGGTGCCGGCAATTCGTAGCTGGCGTCGCCCTTCTCGTCGAGAGTCACATTGGCCCGGCCGGTCGGCACGTCGTCAAGCCGCCGGATCCAGCGCGGATCACATTGCCAGTCCTCCACCAGCACCCGCAAGGCTTCATCGCCCAACGGGTCGCGACCCACGCTCGAAAGGATTCCGGTCCTCAATCCGAGCCGGTTGAGGTGGTAGGCCACATTGAGCGTCGCACCGCCGAGAAACCTTCCATCCGGGAAACAATCCCAAAGGATTTCACACGCCACCAAGCATTCCGGATAATAATTCATGACACCGTTCCGAGGCTAAGGACCAGGGACCAGGGAGGACGACAAGAAAACGGAGGAATTCGACCGGGGGATGCCATTTGCCAAATCGAAGCACCTTATGAAGACTCTTCCGGGCCGCGAAAGACGGGATCTCCTCAATCCACCCGTGAAGCAGCAAGACCCTTCTCGACCAGATTGCGTGCCATCGGGAGCCCCATGGCCCCCAGCCCCAGAAAGCCGATACGCGGATTCGTGGGACTCAACCATCCCGGGGAAGCGCGGATGCTCAAGCCCTGAATTTCCCGGTGTTTCTTCGCCTTCGGTACTCCCCGGACGCCGGGGGAAATCAAACAAACCAGAGAGCCACCGCGGCCACCGCGAACAGCACAAAAAAGAGAAAGATGAGGTATCCCGACTCGAGGATGAAGGCGGTCAGGATGGCCTTCACCCATCCGAACTGGAAGATTCTCCGGAATGCAAAGACGGGATAGACGACCAGCCAGCCGAACACTCCCAGTTCGACACCGGAAGCCAGTCTACTGGACAGAAGGCCCAGAAGAAGAGTCATTCCGAATCCCAGGAGAATCCAGAGAAAGAGAAACGACTGAAGGTGAAGGGCGATGACCAGGTGCTCAAGATAGACAAGGGGCTGCCTCCAGAACATCACCCGGAGAAAGAGGGCCAGCAGGGGAACCCCGATCAGAAAAAGCCGGGGAAGCCATACCATGAACTGCTCACGAACCGCCGCCGGGTCATCCAGTTTGGAAACGATCCACTCCGCCAGAGCCCCCCTTGGCGGGTGTTCGCCACCCTCAGTGACCTCTACCGGCGCTTCGTCCAACAGGATAATGTCTGTTTCATCCGAGGATTGTCCGATCAGGAGGAAGAAACAAAGGCTGACGAACAGGTAGAGCCGAAGCGGAGGGATCTGACTGGCCCGGGCGCCGTCCAGGAAACGCCTGGTCAGAAATCCGGGTCGAAAGAGGAGGGCAAAGAGTCCCCGGGGCACCTTGCCATCCAGATTCAGGAAGGTGGAGGTCACCTCCGAAACCAGCCCGCGCCAGTCCCGGCGAAAGTCGAGATCGCGCTGACCACATTGACCACAATAGGCGCCGGTCAGATCGGATCCACAATTGCGGCAGCGGGGAAAGTCAGGTCGGGGGGTGTCCATTGATCGATCCATGGGAAAATGCGCAACCCGCCGGTTCAGGCAAGTCTGGCGGCCGTATGCCGCACGAAGCAACGACCTGGGGATTCCCTTCACCGGCCGGGACCGGCGGCGATTCCTTCTCTCCCGGGATCCAATCGAAGGCAAAGCACTTGACATTACGAATCGTAGTATTACGATTCGTATTAATGAGTGACCGCTCGCATCTCTCCACTCTGAGCACCTCCATTCTCTGCCAACTCCTCGACCGACCCCAGACCGGCTACGCGCTGAAGCGGAGTTTCGAGGACACGCCCATGGGGCATTTCAGTTCGAGCCCCGGCGCACTCTATCCTGCACTTCAGCGGATGGAGAAGGCCGGCTGGATCGCCGGTCGGATCGCCAACCCGAAGGCGCTCCGATCGCGACGAATCTACCGGATCACCGGGAGGGGGAAGGATACGTTGAAAGTCTCCTTCATGGAGCCCATCACGAGGGACAATATCATCCATGACATGGACCTGCTCCTCCTCCGGTTCGCCTTCATGACACCCCTGCTCGGGCGACGTGCCACCCTTTCCTACCTCGAAAAACTCGCCGGTCACCTGAAGACCTACGTCGCCGAGCTGAACGAGGCGGCCAGGCAGTTGACCGACAGGCCGCCGGAGGGTGCACTCGCGCTCCAACACGGGATCGACGGCTACCGGACATCCCTTCAGTGGGCGGAATCCACCCTGCTGAAACTCACCAGAATCCACCAGAAGGAGAAAAAACCATGAAACACCACCACCCTGCCCGGGCTTTGCTTGCCCTTTTGAGCGCATCATCAATGGCCATCGCCCAAGGGTCCGACGCGACCGACCTGTCGACCCCGCGAGCGGTCGGCACCCATCCCTACGAGTTCGTGACCGCCTACCTCAGTTACGCACCCGACGGCTCCCGCCTGGGTGCGGAGGAGACCCGCATGGAGTGCGACGTGACCATCCGCGCCGACCACCGGCAACAATTGACCTGCCGCCGTTTCGAGCTGAAGGACAAGGACGGGGTCACCAGACGCATTCCCGCTCTCGAAGGTTGGGAGAATGTCATGGACGAACAGGCCGCCGAGGTTCTGGGCATCGCGCACGCCGATTTTCAGGGCCTGACGACCGATGACGGGCAGCCCCTCAGTCCGGACCTTGCCTACCGCGTCTACAACACGTTCGTCGATTTCTACGCATTCAACAACATCTTTGCCCAACCGGTGTCCGCAGAGACCGGACGCAGCATCGCCGATCTCACGTCGATGGGTGTGGAAATCGAGCATTACTCGGCCTATTCGGAGCCTCCGGTCGATCTGGGTGATTCGGTGAAGAAGGGATCCTATTTCAAAAACGGCCGGGTGACGCTGGAATGGCTTGGAAACGGCACCGTGAAGACGCAGCCCTGCGCCATTGTGTCCTTCGACAGCGGCGAATCGTCGTTCCAGATGCTGATGGAGCCCGCCCCGGGTTACGCCATGGAAGTCAAGGGCGGGTCGCACTATTGGGGAACCCTATTCATCAATCTCGACGATTACTGGGTTGAAAAGGCGACCTTCAGGGAATTCGTCACGACCCGGATGGTCATGGGCGAAGACCCGCCGATGTCCGCCCTGATCCAGCGGATGGGAACGATCCGGCGGGTTCGGTAGTCGAAGCGGGCCAGGGCAGGATGGGCCCCTGCGCCACGCAGGTGAAGAAACTCCGGTCTGGGAGACGACGCATCGGGATCTGTTTTCCGGATGCGTCCGCCCCTCAAGGTCCCGGGCGGCGCATGATAATATCCCGGGTTAGGCGGACTACTGATTTGTCCGCCCCGGGTTTCCTTCTCGCGATCCCGGGAAAAGTGCAGAACGAATTGCCCTGGTCCCAGCCGCAATGTAGCCTGCTGGAAAAGAGGGTCTCCCGCCCCTACCCCGACCGCCGGGGCGGACACCATCACGATGAGAGTCCTGCTGCTTTACCCGGAGTTCCCGGATACTTTCTGGAGTTTCAAGCACGTCTTGAAATTCATCCGGAAGCGCGCGGCCCTGCCTCCCCTGGGCCTGCTCACGATTGCCCCGATGCTGCCCGAAAACTGGGAGAAGCGTCTGATCGACGTCAACGTGACCCCCATGACGGACAAGGATCTTGCGTGGGCGGACATCGTCCTGATCAGCGCCATGATCGCCCAAAGGGACTCCGCAGCGGAGCTGATCGCACGTTGCCGGGCCGCTGGAAAAATCCTCGTGGCCGGGGGTCCTCTCTTCACCGTCGAATACAACCAGTTCCCCGACGTCGACCACTTCGTGCTGAACGAAGCGGAGGTCACCCTGCCGGGATTCCTGGAAGACTTCGCCAGGGGCGAGGCCCGCAGGGTCTACCAGACCGACACCCTGCCTGAAGTGAGCATGACCCCTGCGCCAGACTGGGGACTGGCGGACCTGAAACGCTATGCCTCCATGAGTATCCAGTACTCGCGCGGTTGTCCCTTCGACTGCGAATTCTGCAGTGTGACCGCCATGTTCGGACACCGTCCCCGCGTCAAATCCCCGGCACAGGTACTGGCGGAGTTGGACGGACTCTGGAGCGCGGGCTGGCGGGGAACCGTCTTTTTCGTCGACGACAATTTCATCGGCAACAAACGCTCCCTCCGCGAGGATCTGCTGCCGGCCCTGATTCAATGGCGAAAAGGCAGACGAGGCTTCACCTTTTACACCGAAGCATCGATCAACCTGGCCGACGACCCGGGGCTGATGGAGCAGATGGTGGCGGCCGGCTTCGACCAGGTCTTCATCGGCATCGAAACACCGGAGGAAGCCAGTCTGGCCGAATGCAACAAGCGTCAGAACCGAAGCCGTGATCTCATCGCCGACATCAAGCGCATCCAACGTGCCGGGCTTCAGGTCCAGGGCGGCTTCATCGTGGGATTCGACAACGATCCGCCGTCCATTTTCCAGCGCCAGATCGAGTTCATCCAGGCAAGCGGGATTGTCACCGCCATGGTCGGAATCCTGCAGGCAATCCCCGGAACCAAGCTATATGACCGCCTCTTGCAGCAGGGTCGACTCCTTGGCAACACGACGGGCGACAACGTGGATGGCACGACGAACTTTGTTTCCCGGATGAACGTCGACACACTCCGCGACGGATACCGCCGACTGATGGACCATATCTATGCACCGGGTCCCTATTACCGGCGCATCCGCACCTTTCTGAGGGAGTTTCAGCCCTCACCTCTTCCCGGCGGGATGAAGTGGCGAAACTTCCGCGCCTTCATGCAGGCCAACATCCGGCTCGGAGTGATCGGTCGCGAGCGGTTTCACTATTGGGGACTTCTCATCTGGACCTTCTTTCGCCGACCCCGCCTGCTGACAACGGCCGTAACGCTTTCGATCTACGGTTTCCACTTCCGGCGCTGCTGCGCCGGACTGGAAGCCTGAGGGGTTGCCCTGCAATCAGGGAGTCCAGATGGTGAAGGCAATGTGCTGGTTGGGCCGCTCCGGGGTGGCGATGTAGTAGCAGACGAAAATCCGGCCGTCGGGGAGCAGAATCGCCTTGGGGTAACCGAGGTCGTAGGTCAATCCGTCGTCGCGCAGAATGATCTCATGGCCCCAGGTCTTGCCCTCGTCGCTGCTGACCTTGGCGCGGATGCCAAAGGGCGGTCCCCGAAAACCATACATAACCGCCACCCGGCCATCGGGCAGACGGACCAACGCCGGCGGGTTGCCGTTGTGATGGGTGGTGTCGGTGAAAGCGACCGTGCTCTGCTTGCTCCAGCTGCGACCGTTGTCATCGGAATACTCGGCCTCGATGAAGTTCATATCGAGGCGCCCCAGATCTTCATCCTCGTGGGCATCCACCCGGCGTCGAACAGCCGAGAGCAGCCGGTGGTCCTCGAGTCGGACGGTCGAGGGCATGACAGACCGGACACCGTAGGGATAACCGGTCATCCAGCCCTGAAACTGCCAGGTCAGGCCGCCATTGTCGGTGCGCGCTGAAAAGGCCCGATCCTGCAGGCCGGCCTGAACCGACGGCTCCTTGGCGGAAAGAAAAACCAGGAGGGTGTTTTCATCGTCAACCAGATAATCGGTGCGTGAGGTCAGGGGATTCTTCAATCCAAAATCGGGAAACGCGAAAGGACCCATCCAATTCCGGCCGCGATCTTCGGAATACCAGAAACGATCGTTGCGGCTGCGGAAGGCGAAGTCCGGGTTTGAGAAGTCCATCGGCTTGTCCAAGGAGGCGAACTCGCTTCGACTGAAAGCATCCGTCGGACCATTTTCCCAAGTCTTGCCGCCGTCCCGGCTTCGGGCAAAGAAGGAGTAGCTCGGCTTGCTGCGATCGTAGGAATGTTGTTCCGGATAGAAGTGGTAGGTCGCTTCACTGTGGAGAATGAGAATCTCATTCCCCCAGTGCCAGATGGCGCCATTGGCCGGCCAGGCGGCAAAGCGACCTTCCTTGTGGTAGACAATGCCGCTTTCCATTTCCAGGCCCTGAACCAGGGATCCCAAAATGGAGAAGGCGGCGACAACAAGGGGCAAACGGGGATTCATGACAAAAACCATATCTTCACCAGGATCAGATGCAAGACAGGCAATGGCGTCCCGGCTTTAGGGGTGGCACCGCGTTTCAGCAAATGCAGTTCGCCCGCCGGTCCGCATCAGCCCGCCAATTCGCCCCGGAACTCCCTCGCTAACATTCCAGTCCGGGAAAGGGGTCGAACCTCTCCTCCATCCACTGATCCAACCTGTCCCTGCACTGCTGCTTCCTGGCGGCATACTCCGCTTCATAGGCCAGGTTCCGGGTTTCACCGGGATCCGCCTCCAGATCAAAGAGCTGCTCCCGGTCCGTCCCGGTGGAGAAGCGCCCGTATTTGAAGCGGGCGTCGCGAATCATGCGTCCGTAAACGCCGCCGGTCACTCCGTATTCGGGGGCAAGGTCGGCCTCACTGACGACAAAGTCATGGCCTTTCGCACCCGGTTGGCCTTCGAGAACCGGCCGCAGGCTGCGGCCAGTCAGACCCTCCGGGATCGGGAGGCCCGCGTAATCCAGGACTGTCGGGAAGAAGTCGAGATTCATGCTGACCAGGTTCCGGGTGTCGACACTGCCGGCAAGGTTGCAGGAAGGCGGCCGGATGATGAAGGGAACCCGCGCCACTTCCTCATAGAAGAGTGTCTTCTGGTTCCAGCGGTGTGAGGCTGCCCCGTCCCCGTGATCACTGCTGAAAAGGATCACGGTATTGCGGTCCTGGCCACTGCGCTGCAATTCACTTAGGATCTGACCGATCCCGGTGTCGACCTGCTCCACCAGACGGTAATAGGCCCACAGGTACTGCCGCCAGAGATCCTCACCCCAATCCACGGTCGGGTAGAGAGACGGAGCCAGGCGCTGGGCGTCGCGGATGACGCTCGGCTCCGGCCGCGGAATCTCGAAATTCCCCGGCAGCGGCGGACAGGCCTCGGCTGCGGGAGCTGCGGGAATCGGGCCGTTGGGCAGGCGGCCACCCATTCCCGCCGTGATCCGGGCCCACTCGCAGATATCGTGAGGGTTGACGAAGCCGGCCACGAGAAAGAAGGGATTCGCCCGCTCCTGCCGCAGGAATTCGATGGCCGCTCCGGGCACATCCGGGTCGACTCCGTTCGGCCGGGCATGCCGCACATGGTCGAACCCATGCCATTCCCGGTCGTCCGCACTGCGCGGGATATGCCATTTGCCGACGTAACCCGTGTCATACCCTGCGGCCCTCAGCAGCGGAGCCAGGGGCGGGCGATCAACGGGATGGTCATCGGTATTGAAGGTCACCCCGTTTTCATGAGGCATGGTCCCGGTCAGCCAGCTGGTCCGTGAGGGCACACAGATCGGGTCCGTGCAGTAGGCCCGTTCGAAACGGATCCCCCCGTCCGACAGCCAATCCATGGCCGGCGTCCGCAAATGCGGGTTGCCCGCACAACTCATGGCCCGGGAGCCCTGCTGATCCGTCCAGATGAAGAGGATATTGGGCCGCGGCTTGGTCATGACGACCACCAGCACAAACCCGGCGGTCGAACCTGCAAGGAAAACCGTTCGATCGGAAAGCGTATTCTTGGATTCCCGGACAGAGTCGATACGGTCAACTCCGTGACTCCGCGTGAAGTCTTTCTCGCCACTCTTGAACGTCGCCCACCGGACGGACGGGTCCCCCATTTTGAATTGGAGTTCTTTTTGACCATGGAAGCCTTTGGTCGGATTCATCCCTCGCAGAGGCGCTTTGACCAGTGGCTGCAGATGAGTGAAGCCGAGAGGGACCTCCACCGGAAGGATCTCGGCGATCTTTATGTGACGACCCTGCGGCGTTTCGACCTTTCAGGGATGATCTTCAATGAACCGAAGCAATGGAGGGACGAAGACATCCGCGCCTCACTTGACCATGCCCGGGCCATGGACCGGGGCGAACACGCCTTCTGTCTGCATGGCGACGCCACCTTCGGGGTGCCTGATGGCGAGCACATGATGGAATTCGTCATGGATCTGGCGGACCATCCCCGGAAGATGAAGGATCTGGCCGCCCGCCGGGTCGACGAGAGACTCAAGCGCTCAGAGGCGATCCGGGGATGGGGGACGGTCGACGTCCTCGTGCTCTGCGCCGACTACTGCTTCAACCAGGGGCCTTTCCTCTCCCCGGCAATGTTCGATGAGTTTGTCACGCCCTATCTGACGCGCCTGATCCGGGGATCCAGGGAACTGGGGTTCCACGTGATCAAGCACACCGACGGCAATATCATGCCGATCCTCGACAGCCTGCTCGAGGGCGAACCCCACGCCCTGCACAGCCTCGATCCACAGGGGCAGGTGGATCTGGCCGAGGTCAAACGGCGGGTCGGCCACCGTGTCTGCCTGATCGGCAATGTCAGCTGTGCCGCCCTCCAGACGGGAACCGACGACGAGGTGGTCGCCGACGCCCGCCGCGCCCTGCGCGACGGCATGCCCGGCGGCGGCTACGTCTTCGGCACCAGCAACTGCATCTATACCGGGATGGCCCTCGAGCGCTACGAACTGATGCTCAAGGTCTGGCGCGAGGAAGGGGTGTATTGATGGCAGATGGCAGATGGCAGATGGCAGATGGCAGATGTAATGGAATGTTTGTTACAGGCAAACAAAACGTAGCATGGACGGGTTTGTTTTGGGGTTGAAAACAAAACGTAGCAAACTACGGTTTGTTTGAAGAACCGGTGACTATACTGACTTCCCTATCACTGGGCCCTGTAGCCGCTCCAGTCCCTTGGGGCGATCCGCGACGGCACACGGCAAGGGACTGCCGTGACTGCAACTCGGCAGGTTAACAAGCGGACAGGAATTCGCCACCACAGTCTGCCACGAGCCTGCCGAATGGCTCTGTTGCGGTGGTCACCTGCCCCGGGGGAGCGGCGACAGAGCGCCGCTGCTGCACCTATTCCACCCAGTTCGGATTCGGCCTGGGAATAACGGCTTCGACCGAATCCTTCCACTCGTCCAGCATCGCCTTGAGACGGCGGCTGACCTCGGGTTCCGTCCCGGCGCGGTTGACCGACTCGCCGATATCCTCGCGCAGGTTGTAGAGTTCGAGCCGGCCGTCCTCGAAATACTCGATAAGTTTCCAGTCGCCCGCCCGGACCGAGCAACCCGGCGTATCACCCTGATTGCTGTAGTGGGGGTAATGCCAGTAGATGGCCTCGCGGTCGACCTCGCCTGATCCATTCAGCAGTGGCATCAGACTGATCCCGTCATTGTGCAGGTCGGGCCGCAAGGACAGTCCCGCCGCCTCGAGGAAGGTGGGGAAGAAGTCGGTGCTGGTGACGGGCGTGGCGCAAATCGACCCGGCTTCGACCCGACCGGGCCAGCGCACGATGAGCGGTTCCCGGGTTCCCCCCTCATACATCCATCCCTTGCCCTCGTGAAGCGGGGCATTGCAGGTCGGCGAACCTTCGGCTGTGGCCAGTCCCCCGTTGTCCGAGGTGAAGACAACGAGCGTGTTTTCGGCGAGACCCGCCGACTGGAGGGCATCGAGCAATCGTCCGATATTCGTATCCAGATTTTCCACCATGGCCGCGTAGACCGGATCGGACTGGAGAAGGCGGCGGACGATGCGTTGATCGCGTTTGTGGGCGACAGGAAAGAAATCGCCCTCCTCGAAGGTCTTTTCCGTATCGAGTCCCAGGCGTCTTGCCTTTTCCCGGTACTTCTCCACCAGGGCCTCCGGCGCCTGGATCGGGGTGTGGACGGCGTAGTGCCAGAGATTGAGAAAAAACGGCCGTGCCGGATCCCGCTCCGCAATCAGGCGGACCGCTTCGTCGGTCAATCGGTCGGTCAGGTATTCACCCTCCGCTCCATCCTCGAGACCGGGGATGGCGTAAGGGCTGAAATAGCCCTTCTTCGGCGATCCCCAATCACACCCCCCGATATTGACGTCAAATCCGTGTCTATCCGGCCAGGTCTGAGGGGGACCCAGGTGCCACTTGCCCACATGCCAGGTCTGGTAACCGGCATCGCGCAGAACGGTAGCGCTGGTCACTTCGCTGAGCGGAAGAGCGTGGTGGTAGGGGACATCCTGCAACCTGCCCACGGTGTGACCACCGATCCACTGGGTGACCCCGAGACGGGCCGGGTAGCGCCCGGTCAGGCAACTGGCCCGGGTGGGCGAGCAGACCGGACAGGACGCGTAGGCGTCGGTGAAGGTCATCCCCTCCGCGGCCATGCGGTCGAGGTTGGGCGTTTCATAGAACCCGCTGCCATAGGTCCCGAGGTCCTTCCATCCCATGTCGTCAATCAGGATGAAGACGATGTTCGGCATGCTTGGCGCAGGGGGCGGGGGCAGATCAACCATGGCAGCGAAACAAACCCAGAAGACAGGAGATGGCGAGGACAAGTCGCCGCAAAGGGATCAACGGCAGGAGGGGTCATCGAACGATCAAGCGATTCTTCGTTCGACTCCTCGTGAGCGTTTTCCACCATGAGATTTGAGAAACGCCACAGGACCGCCTGCGTGCGATGTCTCTGCAGAATCCCCACCGTCCATGTCCGAATCCAAACGCCCCAACATCATCGTCTTCTTCACCGACCAGCAGCGGCATGACACCACGGGTGTCGGCGGTTCGCCATTGGGCCTGACGCCCAACTTCGACCGGATGGCGATGGAAGGCACGCACATCGCAAACAGCTTCACCTGCCAGCCGGTCTGCGGGCCGGCCCGGTCCTGCCTGCAGACCGGACTCTACGCCACCCAGACCGGGGTCTGGAGGAACGGGTTCGCCTTGAAGGATGGATTGAAGACACTGGCCGATCATTTCAACGAGGCCGGCTACGATACCGGTTATATCGGAAAATGGCACCTTATGCCGCACCAACACCACGGCCCGGTTCCGCGGGAGGGTCAGGGGGGCTACCAGAGCTGGCTGGGGGCCAACCTCCTCGAATTCGTCTCGGACGCCTACGACTGCAATCTCTGGGATGAGAACGGGAAACCCCACAAGCTTCCCGGCTACCGGGTTGATGCCCAGACCGATGCGGCCATCCGCTATATCGCCAGGGAACGCGAGAATCCCTACTTCCTCTTTGTCTCCTACCTCGAACCACACCACCAGAATCACTCCGACAATTACCCGGCCCCCCCCGGTTATGAAGAGACATACGCAGGGGCGAGACTTCCACCCGATCTGGCGGCGATGGGCGGCTCATCACCGCAGCATTGGCCGGGTTACTGCGGGATGGTCAAGCGTCTGGATGAGGCGCTCGGTCGCCTCATCGATGCCCTGCGCAGTCTCGATCAATTGGAGAACACGATCATTCTCTTCACCTCCGATCACGGCAATCATTTCAAAACCCGCAATGCCGAGTACAAGCGTTCGTGTCATGAGGCCTCGATTCACGTCCCCACCGCAATTCGGGGACCTGGATTCCAGGGAGGCGGTCGCATTGAGAGGTTGGTCAGTCTGATCGATCTGCCCCCCACCCTCCTCGATGCCGCCGGGATCGAGGTGCCGCCGGAAATGCAGGGGCAGTCTGTGCTCAGTCTGCTGAAGGGCGATCCATCCGTGACCTGGCCGGAGGAAGTTTTTGTTCAGATCAGCGAGAGCCACACCGGTCGCTGTGTGCGCACCGCCCGCTGGAAATACAGCGTCCGATCTCCGGAAACGGGCGATGACGGCAAGCCGGTCTCCAAGCCGGGATCCGAGGTCTACGAGGACGATTTCCTCTATGATCTTCAGTCCGACCCCTGGGAGCAGACCAACCTGATCGGGATGCCGCCCTTCCGGGAGGTGGTGGCGGACATGCGTCATAGGCTGGTTCGCAGGATGGTCTCGGCCGGCGAGGAGGAGCCCCGCTTCATCGACGCGCCCGAAGCCTATGCCTTCCAGCGCAAGCCGCACTTCGCCGGAGGTTCGGGGGTGGCCTGACCGAGCACATGATGACCACCGTCGCAGAACTCAGCGAGATCCACCAGGTCGGCAGCAACACGGTGGAACGGCGGATCACCCGCCACAGCTGTCCCCAGATCTGGGAACGGGGCATTTCCATGGCCGGCATCTCCGAGGCCGGGGAGGATTTCCGCTTCGTCCGCAGTCACCCCCATTTCACCCAGATCCTCGTGGCGACGGCCGGGGTCGGGCAGGCCCTCGTCGACGGGGCATGGGTCCGGCTGACCAAGGGATGGGCCTATGTGACTCCCCCCGACCATCTGCATGCCTACCATACCGACCCGGAGACCGGATTCTGGGAAGTGGCCTGGATTATCATCCCAAAATCGAGCCCGGCCCCGCCGGCCCGACCACCGGACAAGCCACGGATCATCGAGACCGACGGTGACGTTTTCCGCGCCGCCATCTTCGGTCTCTTCAGCGAAAACCTCGGGAATGCCGATCCCGCCATGATGGAGTCGTGGGCCGATCTCGCCCGCGCCCTGACCGCCCGGGTGGCGGGAGCGACTCCGCGCGATGAAGTCATCGATCTGTTCTGGAAACGGGTGGCCGGGCGCCTCGCCCACCCGTGGTGCCTGTCAGAAATGGCGGGAACCCTCGGCTGCAGTGAAGAACACCTGCGACGCCTTTGCCAGCGACGCTACGGCTGCAGCCCGATGCGGCGTCTCCTGTGCCTGCGGATGCAGCATGCTGCCAGCCTGCTTTCGGTGACCCAGTTGACTGTCGCAGCCATCGGCGAGCAGGTCGGCTACGAGAACGAATTCGCTTTCTCCAACGCTTTCAAACGCTGGAGCCGCGGAACGGCGCCGTCGATCTACCGCAAGCAGATCGGAAACGCCTGACCCGGCGCTTTCCCGGGGTTGCATCCGCCGATCCCAACCGCACTATTCCGAGCGATGGAATACACCGAACTGGGTCGAACCGGACTGCAGATCAGCGTGGCCGGACTCGGTTGCGGCGGCCACAGCCGGCTGGGGCTGGCCCACGGACGGAGCGAAAATGAGGCCGCCGACGTGGTTCGATGCGCGGTCGACCACGGCGTCAACCTGATCGACACGGCACGCTATTACGGGACTGAAGCGGCGGTGGGTGCGGCCGCCCGTGACCGCAACCGCGCATCGCTCGTCCTTTGCACCAAGATTCCCATCCGACGTGAAGGCGGATTGATCGATCCCGACCGGATCCGCAGCGATCTCGAGGAAAGCCTGAAGCAACTGAAGACGGACGTGGTTGACGTTCTTTACCTGCACGGTGTCGCGGAGACCGATTATGCCTTCGCGGTTTCAGAGTGCCTGCCAGTGATGGAGGGCCTTCGCCAGTCCGGCAAGGTCCGCTTTATCGGTGTGACCGAGTCCTTTTCCGTCGACCAGACTCACGCCATGCTCACCCGGGCCACCCGCGACCCCTGCTGGGATGTCGTCATGGTGGGGTTCAACATCCTCAACCAGACCGCCCGACAGACCATCCTTCCCCAAGCCCGGGAGGGCCGGATCGGCACGACCTTGATGTTCGCCGTGCGCCGCGCGTTGAGCCGGCCCGCTGCCCTCCGGGACGTGGTTCGGCGGCTGGTTTCCCAGGGACACGACCAACTGGCCGAGCTGGATCCGGACAACCCGCTCGACTTTCTCCTGCGGCCGGGAGGGGCCGCGACCGTGACGGAGGCGGCGTACCGCTTCTGCCGTCATGAGCCCGGGGTGGATTGCGTGCTTTTCGGAACCGGAAATCTCGATCACATCCCGGAGAACATCGCCTCGATCCTGGGACCACCCCTCCCCACCGAAGATACCGCACGACTGAGGGAACTGTTCGGGAGCATCGACTCGGAGTCGGGGAACTGACCCGAAACCCAGACCCGCCTGATTCGGGCTGCCGAAGAATTCCCCGCAATCGCTTTGACCGTCAACCTAACTTGTAATTGAAAGAAGCGCGGGTCGCGCAGAAAACCAAGGACACCGCGAAAGCCCGGATCCTCCCACCCATTCCAAACCCAATGCCCATCAAGATCGCCATGATCGGAGCCGGTTCGATCGGCTTCACCCGCCGCCTGATGCAGGATGTGCTCTGTGTTCCCGAACTGGCCGACACGGAATTTGCCTTCACCGATCTTTCGAAGGCCAATCTCGACATGGTGACCACGCTTTGCCGGCGGGACATCAAGGCGAACAGACTTCCCGCCAGAGTCACCGCCACCACCAATCGCCGCAAGGCGCTCGAGGGTGCGGACTACGTTCTTTCCATGATCCGCCAGGGAGGCCTGGAGGCCTTCCAGACCGACATCGACATCCCGCTCAAGTACGGGATTGATCAATGTGTCGGGGATACCATCTGCGCGGGCGGCATCATGTATGCCCAACGCGGCATCCCGGCCCTGCTGGATTTCTGCAGGGACATCCGCGAGGTGGCCAAGCCCGGCGCGCTCTTCCTGAACTACGCCAATCCGATGGCGATGAATACCTGGGCCTGCAACCAGTACGGAGGTGTTCAGACGATCGGCCTCTGTCACGGAGTGCAGGGCGCGCACTGGCAGATTACCCGCTGCATCGAGCGCTGGGCCAGGAAGAAGGGAATGCTGGCCGATGACGCCAAACTGCACCGGCGCGAGGTCGACGTCGTCGCGGCCGGCCTCAATCACCAGACCTGGTTCATCCGGGTCGAGTGGAACGGCATTGATTTCATCCCCATGCTGCTCGAGCTCTTTGAGGAACACCCGGAATACAGCGTCAATGAGAAGGTCCGCATCGACGTCCTCCGCCGTTTTGGCTACTACAGCACGGAGTCAAACGGACACCTGAGCGAATACCTGCCCTGGTACCGGAAGCGGCCGTCCGAAATCAAGAAGTGGATCTCGATGAGTTCCTGGATCAACGGGGAGACCGGCGGTTACCTGCGGGTCTGTACCGAGGGCCGCAATTGGTTTGAGACCGATTTCCCGAACTGGATCAAGCAAGAGGCCCCGAAGATCTCCGCGGAACACCGCAGTGAGGAGCACGGCAGCTATATCATCGAGGCGTTGGAAACCGGCCGGGTCTATCGCGGCCACTTCAACGTGCCCAACCGGGGCCACATTACGAACCTTCAAGACGGCTGCATCGTTGAGATTCCCGGCTATGTCGACCGCAACGGCCTCAATATGCCGGTGGTCGGGGACCTTCCGATGGCCTGCGCGGCCACCTGTTCGGTCTCAGCCCGCGTCCAGCAGATGGGTGTCGAGGCGGCCGTTCACGGCGATCTCACCCTCTTGAAGCAGGCCATGCTCCACGATCCCCTGACCGGCGCGATCTGCAATCCCGAGGAAGTCTGGCAGATGACCGATGAAATGCTGGTCGCCCAGGCGAAGTGGCTTCCTCAATACAAGACCGAGATCCCCGCGGCCCGCCGGCGTCTCAGCGAACACGTGAAGAACGGCACGCGGGTAAAGCTCAGGGAAACGTGGAAGGGTTCGGCCCGCAAACGGACCAAGACCATCGAAGAACTCTCCCGCAACGTGGCTTCCGCCCGGGCCAATGCCTCCGCTGCCGACAAGGGCAAGATGACCCTGGACGGGCGGGTGGCCCGACTGGTCAAGGAGAACGGCAGCCAGCCCTGAGCATAAAGGAATCCATCCTGAATGGTTCTAGGCCGAATCCATGCAGTTGGAAGTTGAGATGGGAGTCACCTTTTGGTTGGGGTGCAGGAATTCTCATGGCAGATCGAATTGCCCGTGCTCCGAATGGCTGGCCAGGGACGACCAGCCCTGCTTCGCCAATGGTACGGCACGGCGTCCCTGACGCGTCGCCATTGCACTCAGCCCAACGGCATCGTTCCGACTTTGCCATTCATCCCTGAATCCTTCAGTCAGGCGAAGGGATCCTGGTATTGATCGAATCCCGGTCGGACTTGATCTCTGTCCGTAGGTAGAGGACATAGGAGACTCGCTGCACCATGCGGAACGCCCTTGCCTGGCCATCCCGCCAACCCGGAGAGAATTTCATCGCACTCAGATCCTCCAGAACCCAGTCGGAGTAAATCCGATTGGTCGTGCCGGTCACCTCGAGATCGAGAAGTGACCCGGCCTCATCCACCCGGAAGGCGATCTCGACCGCCCCGTCGGCAAAAGCGCTTTTCATCTGAGGCGGGAAGGTATCCCTGAGTGGCCGATCCGCGATGGGAGGAATCACCTGAATCGGTCGGGGAGGGTCGATCAGGACCCCCTCAGGGCTGTCACTGAGGAATCCGAAATGCAACTCCAACGGAGTGCCCTCGGGGTAGTCCACCTGTTCTTCGGCTGAAAGCCGCCAGGATCGAACGGCCAACAGAGCCTGCAGCGCATAGGGAACCGGAACCTCATCGATGATCCGGGCCGAGGAGACGACCCCGTTCGGACCGAAGTCCGCCACCACAGAAACCTCAAGAGATTCCGAATTCTGGCCGAAGCCCGGATACTGGGGAAGGGATCGGACCGGATCCGCCCCGAGTACCTCCCCATGGTTCCCCATCGCGGTCGGCGCGAGGTAGAGAACGAGGTGACTCTCAATCGGAACCCCATCCCTCGTCGCGGGCTTGAACCGCAGTTCGTTTCGCGCCGGTTCGAAGTAATGCCTGATCAGCCCCTTGGCCAGGTCGTCGTCTCCGAAAAAACGCTTGATCGCCCCGCTCGCGTCGATCTTGAAATCCACCCGTATCCGACCAAACACCACGTGTTCATCCTCCTCCCGTGCCGCACAGAGGGTGTTCATCCGGGTGGCCAGCTTCCGGTCGATTGTCCAGAGGGGGCGGGCGGGGATGTAGTCGCCATTTCGGCGTCGTTCCTTGTCGATGAAGTAGTCGATGACCGTATAGCGGAAGAAACCGACGACGTTTCGCCCCCCCTCCTGCGCCGGACGGAAGGTCCAGCGGGCGACCGCATCCCGCATCGGCTCACTAAATTCCGCACTGGGGAGGTAAAAGGCACCCGACCCGATCAAACCTCCCTCACTCGAAATCATCAGGTCATAGACGACCTCCCTCTTCTCTCCCTCCTTCAGGGGATCCGCCGGATATACCGGAAGCATGAATTGCTCGATGCGCGCCGCTTCATACCCCTCGGCCTCGAAAGAGGGGTCTGCCGGCAAGGCAAAGAGGTTCCGGGCGAACAGCCCAGCCCCAAGGCCGACGGTGAGAAGAAATCGGATCTTCATCGTTGGAAGCAATTTCCCGCAGAATAGGGAAGGCCCGGTCATCTGTGCGAGTCTGAGCCAAGCCCTGCGCATTGATCGGCAGAAAACGCCGATCCGTACCATCGGCGTGATCTTCCAAACTTCCCTTCTTCTCTTCCTCCCGCCAGAAACCCTCCATGCATGCGATTCACCTGCACGGCCCGAAAGACCTGCGTCTCAGCGAACACGTGAAGAACGGCACGCGGGTAAAACTCAGGGAAATGTGGAAGGGTTCGGCCCGCAAACGGACCAAGACCATCGAGGAACTCTCCCGCAACGTGGCCTCCGCCCGGGCCAATGCCTCCGCTGCCGACAAGGGCAAGATGACCCTGGACGGGCGGGTGGCCCGACTGGTCAAGGAGAACGGCAGCCAGCCCGGGAAGATGGCCCAGAGCGCAGGCTGACACCATGGCCTTGCCCTATCGGCCTTCCTGACCGGGAGGTTGTCCCGACCGCCGCGGCCCTCCCATCGGCCCGATTACGTCCGTGGTGCCCCGAGGCCCGATCGGCAGTCGGAGACGGATTAAGACTCCGGGACGGTTCGGTTCTTCTTGACCGGGGGAAGGATGGAAGGGTTCTCTGAAGACCGAGGAGAACCGGAATCATGACACAGGAACTGAACGGGAAAGTCGCCCTCGTGACCGGCGGCGCCAAGGGTTTCGGCCGGGGCATTGCAGCGGCGCTGCGCCAGGCCGGAGCCACGGTCTTCATCACCGGCCGCGACCAAAGGGCCCTCGACGAAGCCAAGAATGCCATCGACGTGAACGCGATCCGGGCCGATGCCACTTCATCGAACGACTGGGATCGCGTGATCGAAGAGATCCTCAACCGGGCCGGCCGGATCGATATACTGGTCAACAACGCCGGGGGCGGTATCCGAATTGTACCGACGGAGGAGCAGACGGACGCGGATATCGCCGAAGTCATCGCCCTGAACCTGAACGGCCCCATCTACGGATGCCGCAGAATCGCCCCGCTCATGCGGAAACAGAAATCGGGCACCATCATCAACATCTCCAGCAGCGCCGCTCACTATGCCTGGCCGGCTTGGGGCATCTACGGAGCCGCCAAGGCCGGCCTGAATCACTTTTCCAGGTCCCTCTACGTCGAGCTGCGCCCCCACGGGGTCCGGGTGACCACGATCAGTCCATCCTGGGGGGCAACCGGCTTTCTGGGGGCTGCAGGAATGGATGCGATGGACCCGGACACGGTGTCCCGCAGCATCCAGCCCGCCGAGCTGGGAAAACTCGTGACCAACGTCTGCCTCCTGCCGGACCACCTCTGCATCCAGGAGACCATTCTCTGGCCCATGATCCAGGACGTGAGTCCGATGTAGAGGCGCTCCATGACAACAGAACGCTACGATCTCGCGGTCATCGGTGGCGGAAGCGGCGGGTTCGGCGCGGCCCTCGCCGCCGCCCGGGAGGGCTGCCGGGTCATCCTGATCGAGCGCGCTCCCACCCTTGGGGGCAATGCCGCCAGAGGGGGGGTCAACTGCTGGGAACCGGGGGCCGGCGGGACCGGCTTTCCCTTCGAAATCTACAAGCACCTCAAGAAGATGCCCCGCTCTGTCGGCATCTATACTCATCGCCGCCACATGTCTGTTCCGGTGGCCGGTCAACCGATCTTCCCCGGGGGTGAACAGGTCATCGACCCGGATCGACGTTATGTCGATTCCCTCCGTCGGTTTGCGGGAAAATCCGTCGAACGGGATTGGGCATTCACTCGGGAGCATTGCCATGGCGTACCCTTCGAGCCGGCCGCCTACGAGCGCGTCATCGGGGAAATGCTCGCGGAAACCGGCCGCGTGACCACTCGCGTTGGGACGGCCTTCACGACTGTTGAAGTGAGCGGGCGGCGGATCACCTCGATCGGCCTTGATTCCGGTGAGGTGATTGAGGCGGATACCTTCATCGATGCCACGGCCGACATCCACCTGGCCGCGATGGCCGGGTGTCAGACCCAGCTGGGCCAGGAAGCCCGGAGCGTCTACCAGGAACCGAGTGCCCCGGAGAAGCCGACCGATCGCTTGAACGCGGTCACCCTGATCTACCGGGTCGACCCTCGCACGGACGGCCCGGGGGTGGACCCGCTGCCCGACGGTATCGCGGAAAGCTGCTGGTGGCGGAAGGAATTCCCGGTCGCCGCCTGCAATGAATACCCGGCCGGCGGGTGGAACATCAATATGCTGCCGACGATGGAGGGGCTCGAGGCGTGGCGGCTGGGGCCGGACCGGGCCCGTCTGGAATGCCGGCGCCGGGTCATCGCTCACTGGCATCATTTCCAGACGGTCTTTCCCGAATGGCGGCACTACCGCCTGACCTGGATCGCGCCGGCCCTGGGGGTGCGCGAGACGCGGCGCTTGGTCGGACGCCATGTCCTGACCGAGCACGATCTCGACGCCACCCTGAAGAGCCAGACCCATCCCGACCTCATCTGCATCGCCGATCATCCCAAGGATGTTCACGGCGAAGCCCGCCAGGGCATGATGAAGGAAGTCTCCTTTCCCTACGGAGTCCCTTTCCGGTGTCTCCTGCCGAAGGAATTCGACAACCTCGCGGTCGCCTGCCGGGGCGCGAGCTTCTCTTCCATCGGCGCCTCCAGCTGCCGGCTGTCCCGAACCATGATGCAGCTCGGGCAGGCGGCCGGCACCGCCGCCGCCATCGCCCGGCGTCATCGTATTTCAATTTCAGATACACCGGTCCGGACACTGCGGGAAACCCTGCAGGCCCGGCAGGTCCAGCTCACCTGGCCGGCGCCGGCCGGTCTGCAGGCTTATCTCGAAGCCGAGGACGCCTGACGGTGCCCGACGGGAAACGCAGCTCCGACCGGAGCATCTTCCAAACTTCCCTTCTGCGGCGCTTCCCTCCAGAATCCCTCCATGCATGCGATTCACCTGCACGGCCCGAAAGACCTGCGTCTCAGCCAGGTTCCCGATCCCGACCACGATCCTGCCTCGGGCGAGGTCCTCATCCGGGTCGGTGCGGTCGGGATCTGTGGCTCGGACCTCCACCTCTACGAGAGCGGACAGATCGGAAATATCGGGCGCTCGGCCCCCTTCGTGCCCGGTCACGAATTCATGGGAACGATCGAGGCGATCGCCCCCGGGACCCGCGACGGGCACAATGCCCCACTCAATGTCGGCCAGCGCGTGGCGGTCGATCCGCAGGTCCCCTGCCGGCACTGCCGCTGGTGCGACGAGGGGCATCCCAACCTCTGCCCGAACCACAACTTCTTCGGCCTCCACCCGGCCGACGGTGCCCTTCGGGAGCAGATGATCGTTCCGGGCCGGAACTGCTTCCCCATCCCCGATTCGATCAGCGACGGCGGCGGGGCCGTTCTTGAGACCCTCGGGGTCGCCATCCATGCCGTCGACCTCGCTCATCCCCGGGTGGCTTGCTCGAGCGTGGTCATCGGCTGCGGACCAGTCGGACTGCTTGTCCTCCGGATGGCCAAGCTGGCCGGGCTGGAACCCCTCATCGCCATCGATCCCATCGCCAACCGCGTCGATCTGGCCCGCGCATGGGGGGCGACCCATGGAATCGTCGGGCGATCGGAAGAGGCGATTGAGGAAGTCAGGGAGATCACCGCTGGACACGGGACCGATTTCACCTTTGAAGCCGCCTGGGCGGGACCTTCAGTGGGCGCAGCCGTCACCATGGCCGCACCCGGAGGACGGGTTGTCCTCGTGGGTATCCCGCCCGATGATGCCTGCGCAATGGCCCATTCCGAAGGACGCCGCAAGGGACTCTCGGTCATCTTCTCCCGACGGATGAAGCACGTCTATCCCCGCGCCATCAAACTGGCCACCGGCCCCTCCCCTGCGGTCGCCGTCGACGAACTGATCTCACACGTCTTTCCACTGGCCGAGACCGCCAAAGCCTTCGCGCTGAATTCCGCCTACGGGGACGGGGTGATCAAGGCGATCATCCGGCCGTAGAGAATTGGGGCGTAGGAGAGGCTTTACGCCTCGATCAACAATTCTATCGAGGCGTCAAGCCTCTCCTACAGATCATCTCACGGAAAGTTCATCCCAATCGCTCTCAAGGATAAATATCCTTGGGTGCGCTTTCGTAAAAGTCCCTGATCTCGCCGAAGCGCCGGTCCCTGACCTTGTGGCCCCATTCGGGTTCGGTGATGAGCGGGCGGCCGATGGCGACGAGATCAAACTGTTCATCGTTCAACAGCTTCTCGAGTGCCTTGAGACTCTCCTTCCCGTCCCCGGCAAACTCTTCGGATTTGAGCCCGATATTGCCGACAATGATGGTGGGTAGCCCGGTCAGTTTCTTCGTCCAGCCCGCCAGGGTCAACGGATCACCGTCGAAGGGAGGTTCCCAGAACCGGCGGGTGCTGGGGTGAAGCATGTCCACCCCGGCTTCGACGACTGCGCTGAGCAGCGTCTCGAGTTCGGCCGGCGAATGGAAATAGGAGGCGGTCATGTCATCCACCCGCCAGTTTGAGAAACGCAGACAGAGCGGCATGTCCGGCCCGATCTTCAACCGGGTTTCGCGGATGATCTCAGTGGCAAACCCCATGTCTCCTGCCCGCATGAAACTGTCGAGCAGGTAACCGTGCGCCCCATGAAGTTCGACTCCGTCAAAACCGCACTTCGGCGCGACCTCGGCCGCATGACTGAAAGCCTGAAGCAGATCCCGCTTGTCTTTCGCGGTGGCCAGACGAACCACTTCCTTGCCGTCGTCATCCCGGATCGAACGGCCCGCCACGCCGGGTCTCACCAGGGGACCGCAATGCCAGATCTGCGGGAAGATCCGGCTGTCTTCAGCGTGCACAGCCTCGACCACCTGGCGCCATCCTTCTACCGTGTTCGTCCGGAGAAAAGGTACATCGCCATAGGCCGCCCTGGCTTCCGGGTGATCGACCAGGACACCCTCCGAAACGATCAACCCGATGCCTCCCGCTGCCCGCTTCCGATAGTACTCGGCCATCATCGGAGTCGGATTGCCATCCACCGCCCGGCTCCGGGTCATCGGGGCCATGGCAAGGCGGTTCTTCAAGGACAACCCTGCCACTTCAATCGAATCAAACAACGTCTTCATAAAGATGGAGAAAACGCGGCCAGGGACATTCAGGCGAGACTGAACTCCGAATCACCGGCAGTCCCCCACCTGCAGACCGCCGGCCGGTTTGTTTCTTAACGCGACAAGCCATCCGTTCAGACTCGGTTCCCTGTGGACCCTGCCCAAGCGAGCCGTCCGTCCCGGCAAACTGCAGGGGATGACAGGATGATGCGCTACCCTGATCAACTTCCCGAGGAACTTTGAAGCCAACCACTGCCAGCCCGGGGACGTCGACGAGCCGATACGGATCATCGACGAAGGACCGTCCTGGTTCCGCGCGGTCGGCCTCAAGACCTTGGGCGGATTCGATGTGAACTGGTCCGTCAAGGACGGTTAACCACCCAGCAACGTTCCGCCGTCGCAGACGAGGTTCTGGCCCGTGACCAGGTCTGAGCCCGTGATGATCGAGACAATCGCCGCCGCCACATCCTCGGGGGTGCAGACCTTTTTGAGCACGGCCGCGTCCGCGCGTGCCTTCCGGGCCTCTTCATAGCCTTCACCCAGCCCCTCCTGCAGCCATTCGCCGGCAATGAAGCCTGGAGCCACGGCATTGACACGGATCCGCGGGCCAAAAACCCGGGCCAGGGAGAGCGTCAGTGTGATCACGGCCGCCTTCGAGGCGCAGTAGGGAACCGAACTGCCTGTGCCGCGGATGCCGGCAATGCTGCTGAGATTCACAATCTCTCCTCCACCGCTCTTTTCCATCCATGGTTTGACCGCACGGCAGCATTGAAAGACACCCCGCACATTGGTGGCGAAGAGGTCGTCCCAGTGCCGTTCCTCCACCTTCTCGAGCTCTCCGTGGGGTATGAATACCGTGGTCCCGGCGTTGTTCACGAGGATATCGAGGTGTCCAAACTCTTGGTGGGCCGTCGCCATCAGGGCGCGACAATCCTCGTCCTGCCGCACGTCTCCCTGAATGGCCAAGGCCCGGACCCCGCGGGCTTCGAGGTCCCTCACGGTCCGCTCCGCCCGTTCCCGGGATCGATGGTAATTGATGACGACGTTGCAGCCCAGACGCGCCAGAGCCAGACCGGTGGCTCGGCCGACTCCACGAGCCGCCCCCGTGATCACAGCGACTTTTCCCGCCACTTGCATGGGTTCTCTCTAGCCCCGGCATGGAGATACCGCAAGCACGCGGTTTCTCCTGGTTCGCCTTCGGGTCCGAAACCGGCCGTTTGCGCAAACCCGGCTCCGGTGTCCGCTTCACCTCTTCTGTCCTGCTTCGAGTTTACGGTCCAGCAACCGATCACTTCAGCCGGCCCCGCCGGAATACCACAGTGGAGCCCCATGTCCCTGAATCTCCCCACTCCTCCTCTCGGCTGGAACAGCTTTGACAGCTTTGGTGGCTACCTCCACGAAAAGGCCGCCTTCGAGCAACTCGAAGCCTTTGCCTCCAGGCTGGCGCCGGCCGGCTACGAATACTTCGTGGTCGATATCGGTTGGTACGGAGAATACGAGTTGAAGGCCGGCACCCTCTATCCTTCGCCCAAGTCCAAGCACGCGATGGACGCCCACCTCGATGCATTCGGCCGTCCCCTTCCCTCGACCTGCTATTTCCCCAATGGATTCGAGCCGCTTATCCGTCGAACCCACGAACTGGGCCTGAAGTTTGGTCTCCACATCATGCGGGGCGTGCCGCGAAAGGCCGTGGCCCGGAGTCTGCCCGTTCTGGGAACCGAGGTCACTGCGGCGGACATCGCCGACACATCCTCAACCTGCCCGTGGTGCCACTACAACTACGGCATCGACATGACCCGACCCGGAGCCCAGGCCTACTATGATTCGCTTGTCGCCCTCCTCGCCTCCTGGGGGGTCGATTTCATCAAGGCCGACGATATCACCGGCTATCCCGCGGAAATCGAGGCCATGACCCGGGCCATCGCCCGGACCGGACGTCCCATCGTGCTGAGTCTCTCCCACGGAGGTGAAGCCGACCCAGCCATGCTGCCCGTTTACCGGCAGTCCGACATGGTGCGCATCACCAAGGACATCTGGGACGACCTCGAATCGATCGAACGCTCGTTCCTCGCCTGGGATTTCTGGCAACCGCAGACCGAACCCGGCTTCTGGCCGGACCTCGACATGATTCCCTTCGGCCGACTCCAGACCATGAGTCCCGAGCCGGCGCCCGGCGAGTTACCCGAAGGTCGGAATCCCTCTCTCTGCGGAAAGGGGTTCCTCCGGGACTGCCAACTCAGCTCCGACCAGAAGCGCACCTTCATGACCCAGCGCGCGCTGTTCGCCTCGCCCCTCTTCCCCGGTGGTGATCTGACCACCCTGACCGAAGATGAGACGCGGCTGCTGGCCGATCCGCGCATGATGGCCTGCAATCAGAACGGGGTCAGCGGGTCCATTCTCTACATGCGGGGCGACGTCCAGGTCTGGCGGGCCGCGCACCGAACAAGGCCGGGCTGTGGGTGGCTCGGCGTTTTCAACCGCAATCCCGCCCGTCGTCCGGAGTCCATCATCCTCACGCCGGACCGCCTCGGTTTATCGCCCTCCACCCGCCTCCACGATATCTGGGAAGACGCGGATCTCGGCCACCTCGGCGACAGCCCCTACATCCAGGTCGCCCCGACCGCCGTCTGCTTCATCGAATACACGGACGGACTCTGGTCAAAGACAACACTCAGGCCGGAACACCCCTCGGATTGAGTTGCTCCCGGGGACACGGCTCCCACGCGACCGGGAAACGCGACGCACACGGGTTTCTCCACGCGATGCCATGAAGTAGCGCCCACCATTTGACATGGACCTCTCCTGCCCTCCCTGCTAACAGATCCAATCCTTCACCTCCGATGAGAGTCCATTCGTCAATTCTGCTCGTCCTTCCCGTCCTCCTCTCGCCAATACCCGGTTTCTCATCGGACGACTCCGACGCCGCCTGGGGGACCGTCGAGTGCGTCGGTGAACCGCATGCCCGCCACGAGGCCGCCTTTGTCGCCTGTGCAGACCGATTCCATCTGCTGGGCGGGCGGCGTATCCAACCTGTCGATATTCTGGATCCCGAGACGAACACCTGGAGATCCGCCTCTCCGCCTCCCTTCGAGATCCATCACTTTCAGCCGGTCACCCATGCCGGCAAAGTCTACCTGCTCGGCGCCATGACCGGCGGCTATCCCCACGAGACTGCGGTCGGACAGATTCTCGTCTACGATCCAGCCGAGGACCTCTGGAGCCTGGGCGACGAGATCCCGGAGGATCGCCGACGAGGCGGGGCCGGCGCCGTGCTTCACGAAAACACTGTTTACCTGGTCTGCGGGATCATCAACGGCCATTGGGATGGCAACGTGGCCTGGCTCGATGCCTGGGACCTCGAAACGGGAGAATGGCGGAGGCTTCCGGACGCTCCCCACGCCCGCGACCACTTCCAGGCCGTCATCATCGGCGACCGGATCTACGCAGCCGGAGGACGCCGCACTTCCGGATCGACCAGGGAGGTCTTCAATCTGACCGAGGCGGCCGTCGATGTCTTTGACCTGAAGACCGGAACCTGGACCACTCTGGAAAACCCCATCCCGACACCGAGAGCCGGGACCGCTGCGATCGCGATCGGCCATGACCTGATCGTGGCAGGCGGCGAAAGTGATCGCCCGGAAGCCCACCGCGAGGTCGAGGCCCTCGACGTCCGGACGGGCCTCTGGCGTTCATTGCCCTCCCTCGTCCAGGCGCGCCACGGATCCGGGCTGGTCTTCCATCAGGGCAGTCTCTTCATCGCCTCGGGCAGCGGTGCCCGAGGGGGCCGGCCGGAACTGACCACGATGGAACGGCTCACGATGGTGGACCCCCGCTGAACCGGGACGAACCGCCGAGGAGGCCTCCCCTCTCCGCCCGGATCTGCCTGTCAGGAGCCCGTCGGCACCGCACGACGGTCCAACACGGTGTTACCCATCATCCAGGTAGCCGTTATCAGGATCGCCCGGGGATGGGCCGGGACACCAACTTCACCATTCTGCAGGCCCCGGATCATGATGTCGACCGCCGCTTCACCGGCCTCGTCATTGTGCTGATCCATGGCAGCCCAGCCTTCGGCATCGAGCCGCCTTTCGAGTAGAACGAGCCCCATGTCCCGGGGAACCCGGTAGCCGCGTTCTTCCAGCCAGCGACGGACGTTGATGTGCAAAGTGAGGATGACATCGGGCCGGTGCTTTTCCAGCCATCGGTCGACGACTCCCGGATCCTCCCAGGCCTTTTCCTGATCGGACAACCAGGGCACCCGGTCCGACGGAGGCAATTGCCGTTGGGCGTAGGCAAATCCCGCGCTGAAGCGTCCATCGACGAGCAGATCGACCGACTTGTCCACGACCAGTCCCGGACGCCGGTAGCCCAGGGCCACCACCCGGTTGACCGCCTCGACGATCAAGGCGTGGTGATCGACACAACTGTAGGAGAAGCGCGGTGATTCCGTGCGGACGCCGGTGAGCACGCAGGACCGGGTTTCCCAGATCGGACTCCACTTCTCCGGCATGTGGCGCTGGCGAAAGGTGCCAACCAGGATGATGCCGCGAATTCCCCGCGCACTCAGGATCGAGTCCAGGCGTTCCGGACGCATCCCCTTGTCGTAGAGCCAGAATTCATCCATGCCGTAGCCCTGCTGGGCGGCCCGGTGCCGACAGCCCGCCAGCCACGCCGCCAAGGTCGGATGATCGTGGATTTCCGCTGAATGCGGATACCCGTTGAGCAGACCCAGGGTCCGTTTGAACTCGATGCCCTGCGATCGCCGGAGCTCGGCCATGAGGTGCGACATGACCGGGTTCTTCCGGTAGCCGAGGTCCGCGGCAATCTTGACGATCCGCTCGCGGGTCGGGGCCGAAATGCGATCGTCGTGGCGCAAGGCCAGGGAAACCGCGTTCTTGGAAACGCCGGCGGCCTGCGCGATATCTGCCATTGTGACTGCCATGCGTGGTGATTCTCGGGAAACCGAAACTGGGGAAATTTCCCAAAGGCAGGAACTCTATCACATCCCGTGTTTTACTGTCAACCGAGAAAGCATTTCTGCCTCTGAGCGAATATGATAAAACCTACCAGACTCAACCCTGTAACCCGAACCCCCGGGCATGCCCATCTGCCTGAAATTTCTCACCAACCGAGTTTTCAACTGACGCCAACATTACGGTAATGCGATTGTGCCGACCGCCTCCCTGATCCGGTCGACGCGACTCAGGCCCTGCGGGGCCACCTTACTCTCCCTCGATAACCGTGTATCCAATGAACATGAAAACGACACCAACCGACAAATACCCGGGTCTGCCCTCTTGGTTCAGGTCCCTGCTGCTACCGGCAGCCGCCCTCAGTCTGTTCTCTGCAACCGCCTTCTCCCAGGAAGTCGCCCCGGCCACAGCTGCCGGGGAGGCCGACGAGGAGGTCGTCGAACTCTCTCCATTCGTCATCGACGCCGAATCGGAGACGGGTTGGGTGGCCTCGGAAACCCTGGCCGGCAGCCGCCTCAAGTCGAAGTTCAGCGACATCGCCGCACCGATCGAGGTGCTGACGATGGACTTCATGGACGACTACGGTCTGAACAGCATCGAGGATGCGGCCAAGTACACGGTCAACGTGGAGTCCGGCGACGACATCACCCTGGGCAACGGCCTGCCCGGCTCGACCGGAAGCGGCACGGTGCGTATCCGGGGCCTGGCTGCGCCGACCAATTCGCGCGAGTTCTTCGGTTCGCTCATGCCCAGCGACAACTACAACATCGACCGCCTGACCGTCGCCTCCGGCCCGAACTCGATCCTGTTTGGAACGGGCAGTCCGGCCGGTGTGATCGACTCGAGCCTGAAGCGGCCGACCTTCAAGAACGGCGGAACGGTCGGTCTGCAGGTCGATTCCTTCGGCGGATACCGCGGCACCCTCGACTACAACCAGGTCCTGGTGGACAACGTTCTTTCGGTCCGGGCCAACGCCCTTTACGGCGTGCGCAGCTGGGACATCGAGGATGCCGATGAGACCAGCAAGCGGATCAATGTCGGCGTGACCTGGAAACCCTTCAAGAACACGACCTTCTTTGCCAACTACGAGTACACGGACATCGACTCCAGCCGGCCCTCGACCCTCTGGCCGACCGATCAGATGACCACCTGGTACGAGTCCTCCACCTACGGACTGGGCGGCGGTTATCCCAGCCGCTATATCTTCCCCAACGACGCGGCCTGGGCCGCCGGCGGCGACGGCGTGGCGGAGCGTTACCTGCCACCCAATCCGTCCCAGGGTGTCGCGCCGGTTCCCGGTATGCAGCAGCAGCTTTTTGATGTGGCCGGCAACTTCCCGGTCGTCATCGATGGCGCCAACGCGATCAGCCAGATCTGGGGCTGGCAGAATTCCGTCGATATCAACCAGGTTCCCTCGTGGAATCACATTTCGCCGATCAACAACGAGGCGGACGGCTGGACCATCCTCTCGGACAAGTACTATCCGGTCGATGTCAACACCCTGGCCAACGTGCGCGGCGCCAACACCAAGTGGGACACCTTCAACTTCAACTTCAGCCAGAAGATCATCGAGGATCTCTACTTCGATGCGGCCTACCAGTACCAGAAGCAGGACCTCTTCTCCTGGGAAAAGATCAACTATATCAGCGCCCAGACGCCGACCATTGACGCCAATATGTATCTGCCGGACGGCGTCACCCCCAATCCCAATGCGGGCAAGGTCTACTTCCAGGGTTATCCTGCCTATTCCAAGGGAGTCCAAGAAGTGAACGACTGGCGCTTGGCTCTCTCCTACGAGCTGGACTTCGTCAAAAAGACCGAACGCTTCGGCTGGTTGGGCAAGCACCGCCTGGCCGCCCTACTCTCCGGTTTCCAATCCGAGCAGCGCGAGCAGGCCTATCGCTACCATATCCAGCCCAAGGAAGAGGCCGGCGGCTGGCGCGATCCGGTCTTCCCGGGAATGGACTACGCGGTGGACACCCTCCATGAGGGCATCAACGTCTCCCCGCTGCTCTCCTCCCCCTACCAGACCTCGACCACCAACGGCGTCTCCTCCATCCGCTTCAACAACGCCGGGGAGCCCATCCGCCAGAACAATTCGGCTTGGCGCACCAGCGCCCAGCGCCGTCCCCAGGTGCGTTATTATCTCGAGGGCAACGAGTTCATCCCCAACCACTTCATCCCCTCGGGCGAGCCCTGGACCATCACCGACGCCAACGGCGAAGCCTGGACCATGACTCCCGAGGAGTGGTACGTGGAGGATGGCGTCCGCTGGGTCAGCCGCGAGGGCTTCGCCCCACAGGGCAAGACCAAGCAGGACACCCAGCAATTCACCTACCAGGGGTATTTCTGGGGCGGACGCATCGTCGCCACCTACGGCTACCGCGAGGACAAGATCAAGGCGGCCAGCCTCGACTACATCAACGACCAGCAGAATGGCGTGCAGGAGAACTTCTTTGATGTCGACTTCGGCGAATACGGTGAATCCGAGTCGGGCACGACCCAGACCAAGGGCATCGTGGCCTATCCCTTCCAGGGCTGGCTCCACATGCCTCTCGGCTTCGACATCGGCGGCTTCTACAATGAGTCCGACACCTACCAGCCGCCCACCCGCAACTACGATCCCTACGGCGGCCTCTATCCCGGCGCCCTGGGCGACGGACAGGACTACGGCGTGATCATCAGCATGTTCGACGGCAAATTGACCGGACGCTTCAACATCTATGAAAACAGCTCCGGACCGCAGCGGGCCGGCAACGTGCCCTTCAACCGTTTCCGCTTCACCTTCAACGGACCGTTCAACCGGGTGACCGCCCTGGCGCCTTCGATTGAAGGTACCAGTGGATGGCCGACCAATGTGGAAGGAACCAGAGACCGGGTCTACAATGAACTCGGCGCCGGCGATCCCTACTGGGTGGTCAGCTTCCGCGAGGCCACCGGTCAGGAGCTTCAGCTGAACTGGAAACCGGTCAACAACCTCGACCTGCGGTTCACCTGGAACTCCCAGGATGTGGTCGAAAGCCAGATCGGTCTGGATTGGTGGAACTTCCTCGATACCATTACCCCGATCATCGACAGCTACGGCTTCCCCGAAGGCGGGGAGACCGATCCCAGCGACAAGAACGGCGACGGCGTCATCACCCAGAACGTCACCTGGAAGGACGCCCCGTGGCAGCAGGGACAGTGGTCCAACTTCGTTCCGGGAGCCGCCACCCAGTCCTATACGACGGTCAAGCAGCAGTGGGACAACACTGCGATCAACGGCTCGACCGGACGCGGCATCATCGAGGCGCTCGACGGCAAGGCCAATGAGTTCGTCCGCGAGAACCGCTGGAACCTCAACGCCAACTACCGTTTCACCGAAGGAGCCCTCAAGGGCTTCGACGTCGGAGGCGCCGTCCGCTGGCGGGCCGCTCCGCTCATCGGTTACGGAGACAAGGTACAGGCCGGAACCACCATCGTCGACCTCGACAACCCGATCTACGGTTCACAGGAGGTCTACTACGACTTCCGGGCCGGCTACCGGGGCCAGATGGCGTTCATGGGCGATCGCAACTACCGCATCAACCTCAATGTCCGCAATGTCTTCGACAAGGACGAGGGTCTGGCTTCCATGGCCTCCGCCAGTGGTCAGGCCATCCGCTACCGCCGGGTTGACGGACGCCAGTTCATCCTCTCGCTCGAGTTCGACCTTTAGGGTGGGTTGAGTTCAGCAGACATCCGGAGCCGGTCCCGTCAGGGGCCGGCTCTTTTTTGTTCCTCGCTCCGCAATTTATTTGACTGTCAAATCAAAAGAGGACTGCGCTTTTCTGCAAAAGAAAGCAAATCCGAAACTGACCGCTGAAGCGTACCGGTATCTACGATACGAACTTAACCTTTGGCGGGAAACTGAACCCCTCAATCCCACATTCCAGAGAGCACCCTGCCGGTTCGTTCAGCGGGGCAGTGGGAAGGACCTGCACTTGCTCACTGACGGAACCCAGGGCGAGGCAACGGCACCCCCAAAGGCCTGAGCTGACGGGCGAATCAACCAGGCCACCGCTGACCCGATGCCTCCCCGGCTCCACCTCTCACCGGAACCCCATTCCCAACCTTTCCAAGAAATTCTCCCCTGCCGCTCGGTGAAAAACCAACCACTTGGCTTGCCGACCGGCGACAACGTCAGACTAACCCGAACAACAACCGGGCACTCAACCTGCCCAAACCCTGTATGAAAACAACCCAGAACAGCAGGCGATCCAGCCGATTCCTGCCCGTCGGAAGCATGTGGCGCATTCTCACTCTATCCGCTCTCGGCGCGGTGACCGCCTTCTCCCAGGAAGTCGCCCCGGCCGCAGCCTCCGGGGAGGCCGACGAGGACGTCATCGAACTCTCTCCATTCGTCATCGACGCCGAATCGGAGTCGGGTTGGGTGGCCTCGGAAACCCTGGCCGGCAGCCGCCTCAAGTCGAAGTTCAGCGACATCGCCGCACCCATCGAGGTGCTGACGATGGACTTCATGGACGACTACGGCCTGAACAGCATCGAGGATGCGGCCAAGTACACGGTCAACGTGGAGTCCGGCGATGACATCACCCTGGGCAACGGCCTGCCCGGCTCGACCGGAAGCGGCACGGTGCGTATCCGGGGCCTGGCTGCGCCGACCAATTCGCGCGAGTTCTTCGGTTCGCTCATGCCCAGCGACAACTACAACATCGACCGCCTGACCGTCGCCTCCGGCCCGAACTCGATCCTGTTTGGAACGGGCAGTCCGGCCGGTGTGATCGACTCGAGCCTGAAGCGGCCGACTTTCAAGAACGGCGGAACGGTCGGTCTGCAGGTCGATTCCTTCGGCGGATACCGCGGCACCCTCGACTACAACCAGGTCCTGGTGGACAACGTTCTTTCGGTCCGGGCCAACGCCCTTTACGGCGTGCGCAGTTGGGACATCGAGGATGCCGATGAGACCAGCAAGCGGATCAATGTCGGCGTGACCTGGAAGCCCTTCAAGAACACGACCTTCTTTGCCAACTACGAGTACACGGACATCGACTCCAACCGGCCCTCGACCCTCTGGCCGACCGATCAGATGACCACCTGGTATGAATCCTCCACCTACGGGCTGGGCGGCGGTTATCCCAGCCGCTATATCTTCCCCAACGACGCGGCCTGGGCTGTCGGCGGCGACGGCGTGGCGGCGCGTTACCTGCCGCCCAATCCGCCCCAGGGTGTCGCGCCGGTTCCCGGTATGCAGCAGCAGCTTTTTGATGTGGCCGGCAACTTCCCGGTCGTCATCGATGGCGCCAACGCGATCAGCCAGATCTGGGGCTGGCAGGACTCCGTCGATATCAAGCCGGTTCCCTCGTGGAATCACGTTTCGCCGATCAACAACGAGGCGGACGGCTGGACCATCCTCTCGGACAAGTACTATCCGGTCGACGTCAACACCCTGGCCAACGTGCGCGGCGCCAACACCAAGTGGGACACCTTCAACTTCAACTTCAGCCAGAAGATCATCGAGGATCTCTACTTCGATGCGGCCTACCAGTACCAGAAGCAGGACCTCTTCTCCTGGGAAAAGATCAACTATATCAGCGCCCAGACGCCGACCATTGACGCCAATATGTATCTGCCGGACGGCGTCACCCCCAATCCCAATGCGGGCAAGGTCTACTTCCAGGGTTATCCCGCCTATTCCAAGGGAGTCCAAGAAGTGAACGACTGGCGCTTGGCTCTCTCCTACGAGCTGGACTTCGTCAAGAAGACCGAACGCTTCGGCTGGTTGGGCAAGCACCGCCTGGCCGCCCTGCTCTCCGGTTACCAATCCGAACAGCGCGAGCAGGCCTATCGTTACCATATCCAGCCCAAGGAAGAAGCCGGCGGCTGGCGCGACCCGGTCTTCCCGGGAATGGACTACGCGGTGGACACCCTCCATGAGGGCATCAACGTCTCCCCGCTGCTCTCCTCCCCCTACCAGACCTCGACCACCGACGGCGTCTCCTCCATCCGCTTCAACAACGCCGGGGAGCCCCTCATCCAGAACAATTCGAGTTGGCGCACCAGCGCCCAGCGCCGTCCCCAGGTGCGTTATTATCTCGAGGGCAACGAGTTCATCCCCAACCACTTCATCCCCTCGGGCGAGCCCTGGACCATCACCGACGCCAACGGCGAAGCCTGGACCATGACTCCCGAGGAGTGGTACGTGGAGGATGGCGTCCGCTGGGTCAGCCGCGAGGGCTTCGCCCCACAGGGCAAGACCAAGCAGGACACCCAGCAATTCACCTACCAGGGGTATTTCTGGGGCGGACGCATCGTCGCCACCTACGGCTACCGCAAGGACAAGATCAAGGCGGCCAGCCTCGATTACATCAATGACCGGCAGGCCGGCGTGCAGGAGAACTTCTTCGATGTCGACTTCGGCGAATACGGCGAATCCGATTCCGGCACGACCCAGACCAAGGGTATCGTGGCCTATCCCTTCCAGGGCTGGCTCCACATGCCTCTCGGCTTCGACATCGGCGGCTTCTACAATGAGTCCGACACCTACCAGCCGCCCACCCGCAACTACGATCCCTACGGCGGCCTCTATCCCGGCGCCCTGGGCGACGGACAGGACTACGGCGTGATCATCAGCATGTTCGACGGCAAATTGACCGGACGTTTCAACATCTATGAAAACACCTCCGGACCGCAGCGAGCCGGCAACGTGCCCTTCAACCGTTTCCGCTTCACCCTCAACGGACCGTTCAACCGGGTGACCGCCCTGGCGCCTTCGATTGAAGCTACCAGTGGATGGCCAAAGAACGCGGAGGGGACCAGTGACCGGGTCTACAATGAACTCGGCGCCGGCGATCCCTACTGGGTGGTCAGCTTCCGCGAAGCCACCGGTCAGGAGCTTCAGCTGAACTGGAAACCGGTCAACAACCTCGACCTGCGGCTCACCTGGAACTCCCAGGAAGTGGTCGAAAGCCAGATCGGTCTGGATTGGTGGCGCTTCCTCGACACCATCACCCCGATCATCGACAGCTACGGCTTCCCCGAAGGCGGCGAGACCGATCCCAGTGACAAGAACGGCGACGGCGTCGTCACCCAGAACGTCACCTGGAAGGATGCCCCGAACAACCAGAATCAATGGAATCTGTTTGTTCCGGGAGCCGCCACCCAGTCCTATACGACGGTCAAGCAGCAGTGGGACAACACCGTGATCAACGGCTCGACCGGACGCGGCATCATCGAGGCGCTCGACGGCAAGGCCAATGAGTTCGTCCGCGAGAACCGCTGGAACCTCAACGCCAACTACCGTTTCACCGAAGGAGCCCTCAAGGGCTTCGACGTCGGAGGCGCCGTCCGCTGGCGGGCCGCTCCGCTCATCGGTTACGGAGACAAGGTACAGGCCGGAACCACCATCGTCGACCTCGACAAACCGATCTACGGTTCACAGGAGATCTACTACGACTTCCGGGCCGGCTACCGGGGCCAGATGGCCTTCATGGGCGATCGCAACTACCGCATCAACCTCAATGTCCGCAATGTCTTCGACAAGGACGAGGGTCTGGCTTCCATGGCCTCCGCCAGTGGTCAGGCCATCCGCTACCGCCGGGTTGACGGACGCCAGTTCATCCTCTCGCTCGAGTTCGACCTTTAGGGTGGGTTGAGTTCAGCAAACATCCGGAGCCGGTCCCGTCAGGGACCGGCTCTTTTTCCTGGTGGATTCCGCGTATCCCGGGGTTCCCTCATCCGGGTTGCCCTCAGGGTGCATTTCGTCTAGAAAATCCGTCCGACTCTTTCGGATACACATAGCCACCCGAGTTTCCCACCCGTGCCATGGACTCAACCCGCCGCCTCCGACTCCTGGCCGCGCTTTTTGCGCTGCCTCTCCTTCACTCGTCCGCCCAACCAATGAGCCGCGCGGAGCAGGTCCTGCGCGAGAACCAACCCCGGGCCGACCGGGGCGACGGAACCTACCGGAACCCCGTCCTCGCCGGTCACTACCACGATCCCAGCCTGGTCCGGGTGGGTGATGACTACTACATGACCCACTGCCCGGACCTGCTGATCTGGCACAGCCGCGACCTGGTGAACTGGGAGCCGATCGGTCGGGTGAATCATGGCATCAGCGGCGACATCTGGGCGCCCGATCTCGTCCACCACAACGGCCTGTTCTACCTCTACCTTCCGGTCCGTCTCTCCGAACCGAATCAGCCCCTGCGCTTCACCAATGTCGTGCTGACAGCCGAAAATCCGGCCGGACCCTGGACCGACCCGGTCGACCTGGGAATCGGGGGAATCGACCCGGGCCATGTGGCCGGCCCGGACGGGCGTCGCTTTCTCTACGTCAACCAGGGCCGGGTCGTCGAGCTCACACCCGACGGACTCGGCGTGATCGGCGAGCCGCGTGAAGTCTATTCCGGGTGGCCCATCCCGGAGAACTGGATCGTCGAATGCATGTGCCTGGAGAGCCCGAAGTTCGTGACCCGCGACGGGTGGATCTACCTGGTCTCCGCCCAGGGCGGCACGGTTGGCCCCTCGACCAGTCACATGATCACGGTGGCGCGATCGCGCTCGCCGGAAGGTCCCTGGGAAGACGCGCCGGGCAATCCCATGCTGAGGACGGCGAGCCGCACGGAACCCTGGTGGTCGCAGGGCCACGGGACGCTCATTGATGCTCCGGACGGATCGTGGTGGGTCGTCTATCATGCCATCCGCCGCAACCATCGCGCCCTTGGACGCAATACCCTCCTGCTTCCGGTCACCTGGACCGACGATGGCTGGCCGGTCATTCCGCAAAACGTCCGGTCCGATTCGGTTCTTTCCAAGCCTCCCGGGCAAAGCGTCGGCCACGGCCTGCCGCTTTCCGATTCATTTGCCGGCCCGCAGATCGGCCTCCAATGGATGGGGACCGGCGATGAGACAATCACGATCTCCGATGGCAGTCTGGCCCTGGCATCCCGGGGCAACGGACCGCTGGATGCGGCCGATATCCGCATCCAGCCCGTCAATACGAGCTACGAGGTCCGGGTCGAGGTGGAACTGGCCGGGGCCTCCGAGGGCGGCCTGCTCATCACCGGGGCCGAGGCCGGACCCACCGGCGTCTTCCTGCGGCCGGGCGCGGTCGGCACCTACGCCCGGGGAAGGGAAAGGTCGACGGTTGGGACCGAGGCGCAGCGCCTCTTCCTGAGGATTCGCAACGTGGAGGACGATGTCGCCCTCTACCGCAGTCCGGATGGCCGGAACTGGACCAAATTTGCATGGGGGGCGGAGGTCTCCACCTACAATACACTGAGGATCGCCCTCTATGCGGCGGGCGGGGGGGCGGTCCGCTTCCGCGATTTCCAGTACCGCGGTCTTCCCGCGGACGACACCGCGGTCTTCTCAAGATCGGACCTCTATATCCGCGATCCTTATGTCCTCCCCGTCGAGGAGACGCAGACCTACAACCTCTATGCGACCAGCCGGGACCAGGAAAGCGGACGTCGTGGCGTCCGCGTCTACAAGAGCCGCGACCTTGAGAACTGGCTGGATGGAGGGCTGGTCTTCGAGATACCCGACGGCAGCTGGGCCGATCCCGCCAAATCGCTCTGGGCACCCGAGGTCCATCGGTATCAGGAGAAATACTACCTCTTCGCCACGCTTTCGAATCCGGAGAGGGAGTTGCCGGCCGATCTGCCCGACCGGCCTGATCTCTACCTGCGCGGCACCGGTATCTTTGTCAGCGACTCGCCGGACGGACCTTTCCTGCCCCTTTCGGACAGGCCTCATACGCCCGAGGACTGGATGAGCCTGGACGGCACGCTTTGGGTGGAAGACGGCGTGCCCTATATGATTTTCTGTCACGAATGGTGGCAGATCGGCGACGGAACCTTTGAGCTCGTTCCGCTTTCCCCCGGCCTCGAACGGCCGACCGCCGATCCGGTTGTTCTCTTTCACGCATCCGAAGGGCCGTGGACCCGTGACATGAGGGAACAGGCCCGCCGGCGGGGTCGGGACACCTGGACCGGCCGGGTCACCGACGGGGCCTTCTTCTACCGATCAAAAACTGGAAAGCTGATCATGCTCTGGTCCAGTTTCGGTGAAGACGGCTATGCCTGCAGCTACGCGGTTTCGGAAAGCGGGCGATTGAGCGGACCGTGGATCCAGGCGGAAACGCCCCTCTACGATCGGGACGGCGGGCACGGGATGATCTTCCGGACGTTCGACGGACGCCTCATGCTCTCCCTCCACGCCCCCAACGATCATGAATCGGCCCGGGCCCAATTCCTCGAGATCGAGGATCTGGGAGACTCCCTGCGAATCCTTGAGTGACGGTAAAGCCCGGCAAGGCGTGAAAGAAGCCGGCTAAAGTGGGATCCTCAACTGCACATTGTTCGATCTACGATGAATCCCGATCCGATCCATCAAGCTGGACCTTGGTCCGGCCCTACGAACTGTCGTTCCCAGATCTCTGAAACCTGACCTCTGACCTCTTCTCCCACGCCCTTCCCTCCTCCTCCATGCCCCGCCGTTACCTCGTCGTCGTCGCCACCTTTCTGCTGTCTTTCCTGCTCTACGTCGACCGGGTCTGCATCTCGACCGCCAAGGAGCCGATCGTCGAAGATCTCGGACTGTCGGATGCGCAGTTCGGCTGGATCCTTTCCGCCTTCGCTTTCGGTTACGCCCTCATGCAGACTCCGGCGGGAGCGATGGCGGACAAATTCGGAGCCCGGCGCATCCTCGCCTCGGTGGTGACCCTCTGGTCTTTTTTCACCGGCCTGACCGCGCTGGCCTGGGGTTTTGTCTCGATGATGGTCGTTCGCTTCTGCTTTGGCGCGGGGGAGGCCGGCGCTTTTCCCGGGATGGCGCGGACGGTCTATTCCTGGATCCCGGTCAGTGAGCGGGGGCTGGTCAAGGGGATCAACTTCTCGGCCTCCCGGCTCGGAGCGGCCCTGACCATGCCGGTCCTTCCGTGGTTGATTCACGCCATCGGCTGGAAGGAATCCTTCCTTCTGCTCATGGTCATCGGCTTTGCCTGGGCCACCATCTGGTGGCTCTGGTTCCGCGATGAACCGGCCGAGCACAAGGGCATCGATGCAAAGGAGCTCGAGTACATCATTGCCAACCGACAGGAGGCGGGCGCCAGGAAGATCGCGCCCACTCCTCTCAAGGCCGTCGAGCTCTTCACCTCCGGAAATCTCTGGCTGATGATGGGGCAGTACTTTGCCAGCAACTTCACCTTCTTCTTTACCCTTTCCTGGCTTTATCCCTACATCAAGCGGACCTACGGCCTCGATTACACCGAGGCCGGCTTCTACACCATGATACCCCTGCTCGCCGGTGCCCTCGGCAACCTGACCTCGGGCAGCCTGGTCGACCGGCTCTTCCGTCACGGACACCGCGCCTTTTCCCGGCGACTGCCGGCCATCCTCGGTTTCGGATTCGCCACGGTCGGCCTTCTGATGAGTGTCGACCAGGCCAGCGTCATCGGCGCCGTCATCTGGCTCTCGATCGGGGTCTTCGGGGCCGACATGACCCTGAGCCCGTCCTGGTCGTTCTGCATCGACATCGGCGGACGGCATGCCGGCGCGGTTTCCGGGACCATGAACATGGCGGGCAACCTCGGCTCGGCCGTGGTCGGCATCCTCTTCCCTTACCTGATCGCCTGGACCGGCGGTCCGACCACCTTTTTTTACGTGGCCGCCGCACTCAACGCCGCCGCCATCGTCTGCTGGCTCCTGGCCCGACCGGAAAACCGTCTCCCTTCCGCGTGAATCGTCGACAAACTCATCTCTTGGTCAGGGTGTAGCCACTTCGCTGTGTCGAAGTGTCCTTGTCTCCTGCAGGAACGCCGGCACAGCGGCGCTGCTACATCGATTCAAGCTTCCAGCCGCCCCGTAACTCTTCCACCTTTATGAGATCCATCTATTCATCGTACCGCCAAACCGCCCTGACCGCGTTCTGGGCGGCCGCGCTCCTCACCGCCGGATGCACGACCTCGATCACGGATACTCCGGCAGAATCAGCCTCCGCAACGGCCCCGGCATCCCGGGAAGCGATCCCAGCCGGCACCCTGCCGATCATCGACTCCAACGTCATTTTCGAGGAGGTCGATGGTCTCGTCGCGGTGGAAGCCGAACACTTCAACGACCAGACCCTGACGTCCGTTCGGGCCTGGCACCTGGTTTCACCGAAGAGTTCCGCTCTGCCGGAGCCGGATGCCGATCCCGCCCACCTGGCTGGAGCCAGTGGAGGCGCCTACCTCGAGGCTCTCCCGGACACCCGGAAGGACCACAGTGAAACCCTCATCACCGGGGAGAACTTTTCCAACGACCCCGGGAAGATGGCAATTCTCAGCTACCGGGTTCATTTCAATACGCCCGGCAAATACTACGTCTGGGTTCGGTCCTTTTCCACCGGATCGGAAGACAACGGCATTCACGTCGGTCTGGACGGCACCTGGCCCGAGAGTGGTCGACGATGGCAAACCGTGGCCAAGAACCAGTGGAATTGGGACTGCCGGCAGCGCACGACCGAGGTGCACGTGGGTGTGCCCCTCCAACTCTTCCTCGAAATCCCCAGCACCGGTGAGCACACCATCCAGTTCTCCATGCGCGAAGATGGGTTCGAGTTCGACAAGTGGATCATGACCCTGGATCGGGATTTCCAACGACCGGACGACACCGGACCTGAAACGCGGGTTCTCGCGGGAACCCTTCCGCCACCCTTCCCTCCCACCTGGCCTGACCACTGGGGACAACCGCCGCCAATTCAAACCATGGACTACGTCCCGCTCCCCGGCGGTTACGGATTCGGGAGCTCCACCCTGGCCCATTGGATACAGGGTCATCTCGATGCGGATCAGGATCGCGGCAATGGCGTCCTCTCACTCTCAGCGGCCGATTTCCCGGTTGAGGGAACCGGCTTCTACCTGGACCGGGACCGCTGGCTGGCCATCAACCCGGACAAGAACCGGGAAGCCTCCACCCGGACGATGGCGCCGGTCGCCAACGCCGTCTATGACATCACGCTGCACGCAGTCGGCGAGAACGACGGGGCTTCAGCCTACGAGGTGCTTCTGGGCGGACGTCTGGTCGGCACCTTCACACCACCCCTCGGTACCGGCATATTTGAAGAGGGTGAGGCGTTCAACCAGACCTGGCGCAACGTCGAAGCCAACGAGGGCGAGACGATCGAGATCCGCGCCCGGGTGGGTTCGAACGACGGCAAAGAATTCAGCAGGGCCCGCTGGTCGAAGATCACCTTCAAACCCGCCAGTCATGATCCGGGTGACGCCCCTCTGGCCATGGTCGGAGCAGCCGGAGCCGGCGCCATTGTTCCGGTCGCCCCGCGTCAACCCGATGGTCTCGGAGAGATCTCACTGACCGGGGAGTCGCGCCGATGGCACAAGATCACCCTGACCCTCGATGGTCCCTTTGCCCGGGAGATGGACTCCGCGCCGAATCCCTTCACCGACTACGCCATGGAGGTGACCTTTGCCCACGAGTCGGGTGACCCCACCTACCGGATACCCGGCTATTTTGCGGCCGATGGGAACGCGGCGGAAACCTCGGCCGATTCAGGCACGAAATGGAGGGCCCATCTTTCACCGGACAAACCCGGCCGGTGGACCTACCGGGTCTCCTTCCGCAAGGGTGACCGGGTTGCCCTCGGCGGGGTCGACGGCGGAGCACTCGCGCCTTACGACGGACTGGAAGGCAGCTTTGAAGTCGGGGAGACGGACAAGACCGGCCGTGACTTCCGAGGCCGGGGTCGCCTCCGCTATGTCGGTCGGCACCATCTCCGTTTCGCCGGAAGCGGCGAATGGTTCCTCAAGGCCGGGGCCGATGCCCCCGAGACCCTCCTGGCCTATGCCGACTTCGACAACACCATGGCTCTCCGGGCGGACGTCCCGCTCAAGACCTGGTCCCCTCACCTGCGGGACTGGAACGAGGGAGACCCGACCTGGCAGAACGGGCGGGGCAAGGGTCTGATCGGTGCCCTCAATTACCTTTCCGCAAAAGGCGCCAATGCCTTTTCCTTCCTGACCTACAATGCCGGCGGCGACGGAGACAACGTCTGGCCCTTTGTCGAACGTGACGACAAGCTGCACTACGACTGTTCCAAGCTCGATCAGTGGGGCATTGTCTTTGACCATGGCACCCAACGCGGCCTCTACCTTCACTTCAAGCTGCAGGAAACCGAGATCGACGACAACCGTGCCGGTGCCCGCAAAAACCCGAAAGTCATTCCCGAATCCCTCGACGGCGGTCTTCTCGGCCCGGAACGCAGGCTCTACCTCCGCGAGATCATCGCCCGGTTCGGTCATGCCCTCGCCCTGAATTGGAACCTGGGCGAGGAGAACACCCAAACCACGGATGAGCTCAAGGACATGTCGCAGTACATCCACGACCTGGACCCCTACCATCATCACATTGTGGTCCATACCTTCCCCGAACAACAGGACGAGGTTTACCGACCCCTGCTCGGTGAACAGTCCTTCCTGACCGGGGCCTCATTGCAGAACAGCGCGATCGGCGACAGCCATCACCAGGTGGTCAAGTGGAACCGGGAGTCGGCCGCCGCGGGGAAACCCTGGGTGGTGGCCTTCGATGAAGCGGGCAACGCCGGGCAGGGCATGCCGCCCGACCCGGATTACCCCGGCATGCCGGAAGATTACAGCGGCCCGACCATCGACCAGACCCGCCAATGGGTGCTCTGGGGCACCTTCATGGCCGGGGGAGGCGGAGTGGAGTATTATTTTGGATACAAACTTCCGCAGAATGATCTTGTCTGTGAGGACTGGCGCAGCCGCGACCGATCCTGGGACTACTGTCGGATCGCCCTGGATTTCTTCCGGGACCAGCGGATTCCGGTCAGCGAGATGACCAACCGCGATGAACTCGTCGGCAATCCCGATCATGACAACCGCGCCTACTGTTTCGCCAAAGAGGACGCCCTCTACCTCGTCTACCTGCCGAACGGCGGTTCGGTCGAACTCGACCTGTCCGATGCCGGCGGCTCGTTCACCATCGCCTGGTTCAATCCACGGACCGGCGGTGACCTGATTGAGGGGTCGGTTTCCACGGTGGAAGGCGGCTCGCCCGTGACCCTCGGTCCCCCGCCGATGGATCCGGGGCAGGATTGGCTCGCCGTTGTGCGGAGACAACCCTGATCGCCGGAGTCCCAAACATCCAGATGCAGGGGCGGGATTCTTCGCCCGGGTTGGTCTGCCGATGCCCTCGGCCGCAAGGTGGCGAATTCCAAGGGTGACGCCGCCTACCGGAGACTCCAGGGGAAGTGCTGACTTTCGACCAGGCGGCTGAGTCTGGAAAATCATCCCAAGGTGGCCCCTGTTGGGCTGCGGGTGGGAGAATGGCATGGCGGTTTCGCAGCGGATCGCCATCATGGGACTATGCTACTCGGACCGGCCGGACCCTTGATCATCCGAATTCTGCCATTCCTCGTTTTCGCGACCCTCGTTCCGAGCGCGGTCGCCGACACCTCGGCGGTCTTCCGTTACCAGAATCCCATCTCGGAGGGCCTGGATCCGAAGGGGGTCCGCGATTGCCAGGTCTTCCGTGATGGCGAGAGGTGGTATCTGACCGCCACCGCCTGGCCGCACTGGCCCCGCCAGGAAGCCTGGGGTATTCTCAATCCCGGAGTGGTTCTCTATTCGTCCGACGATCTGCTCAGCTGGAAGTTCGAAAAGGTGATCCTTCCCCACGGAGGTCCGGACAAATGGTATCACCGCCGCTTCTGGGCCCCGGAGATCCACCGGCTCAAGGGACGTTACTACGCCCTCTTCAATGCCAGCAATCCCGACAATGGATTCCCCGGGCAGCACACCGGGTTCGCCGTGGCCGACCGTCTGATGGGACCCTATACCGTGGTGACCGGGGACGCCCCCCTCGGAAACGGCAATGACCTGACCTTCTTCGAGGACGACGACGGCTCGGTCTGGGCCTTCTGGAACCGGGGACGCGAATTCGGGATCGGCTTCGCCCAGGTCGACCTGGAGACCGGCACCTTCCTGACCGAGCCTCAGAGTGCGATCACCCCCGCTCCGATCGAGTATGAGCTGGACGCCGACGGAAACCCGCTGATGGAGCCCGGCTACGATGGACGCCCCCGGCCGGTCATCCGACGCTGCTTCGCCTGGGACAGCATCGGAATCGAAGGCGCCTACGTGATCAGGCGCGGAGGCACCTACATCCTTTTCTATTCGTCATGGACTCGCGGATACGAAATCGGCACCGCGACTGCCCCGGCCATCACCGGACCATGGACGAAGAGCCCCGGGAACCCCTTCTACGGGGAGCAGAACGAACAGGCCTGTCTGAAGAACGGCCTTCCCTATACCGGCCGGCCGGACAGTCCGTTCAACCAGGTCGGCCACAACGAGATCTTCACCGGACCCGACGGCAACCTCTGGCTCTCCTGCCACGGCATCCTCAAGACCAGGCCCGAGCAGCCCATGCTGGTCATCGATCCGCTCGAATTCGACGGGGACGGACAATTGGTCCGCAAGGCACCCACCCACACCCCCCAGGTCGTTGCATTGCCATGAAAAGCACCCTACCTGCCCTCGCTGCCGTCGTCGTTCCCGGGCCGTCCGTCTCAACGGCCGCGCCGGCCAACCCCCAACCCTGTATGCCGGACCGGGTCACCCGCGCCATGAATCGAATCCTCTTAGTAATCATCCTCCCGGGTCTCATCACCCTCAGCGCCACCTCTGCTCCCATGAATCTGAATACCGTCCCGCCGGAATCGCCGATCGCCTTTGGACTGAATGAGATCCGTCTTGCCCTGGCGGAGGATTCGATCGACCAAACCCCGGCGGCCACGGTCGCCGCCGCCGGCCAACCCGGGATCATCGTGGAGACCCTCGCGGCATTTCAGGCCGAAGGCATCACCAAGACCGATGATCTGCCCGCCGAGGCTTCCGCGACCGAGGGATTTGCCATTCTGACGGAACAGGGTCCCGCCCGGAATCAGGTTTGGGTCATCGGTGGCGACGAAGGCGGGGCCATGTACGGGGCCCTTGAACTGGCTGAGCAGATTCGCCAGAGAGGCCTCGATGGACTCATCCCGATCGCCAGGGCACCCGCCATGGGCGACCGTGGTGTCAAATTCAACATCCCGCTCGATGTCCGCACCCCCAGCTACTCCGATGCCTGCGATGCCGCCCAGCAGAATATCGCCGAAATGTGGAACCCGGATTTCTGGAAAGCCTTCATCGATGGACTGGCCCGGGCTCGCTACAACCTGGTCTCTCTCTGGAACCTGCACCCCTTCCCCAGCATGGTTCGAGTGCCCGAATACCCGGAGGTCGCGCTCGACGACGTTCAGCGATCCACCGTCAGATGGGAGGAAAACTACAGCCTGAGCGGAGGCGATTTTGACCATCCGGAAATCCTCGAGAACGCGGAGACGCTGCTGACGATGACGATCGACCAGAAGATCGCCTTCTGGCGCGAGGTGATGGCCTACGGACGCAGCCGGAATGTCCACTTCTACATCGTGACCTGGAACATCTTCGTCAACGGAACGAACGGCAGATACGGGATCGATACGAACATCAACAATCCGGTCACCCGGGATTACTTCCGCCGCACCATCCGGGAGATGCTGCTGACCTATCCCGATCTGACCGGCATCGGCCTCACAACCGGGGAGAACATGCCGGGAGCCACTTTCCAGGAGAAGGAGGATTGGGCCTTCGAGGCCTATGGTCAGGGCGTCCTCGATGCGGTCGAGGCCAGTCCGGGGCGCCGGGTCACCTTCATCCACCGGCAGCACCAGACCGGCGCCCGGGACATCGCGAACCGTTTCGCGCCGCTGGTCGATCATCCCGACATCACGTTTCTCTTCAGCTTCAAATACGCCCAGGCCCACGTCATGAGCTCGACCGTCCAGCCCTTCAAGGACCAGTTCATCGAGGACATCCCGCCCCTCAAGACCCTCTGGACCCTGCGCAATGATGACGATTTCCATTTCCGCTGGGGCGGCGCCGGCTTCACCCGCGAATTCCTGCAGAACCTGCCTCGCAAAGTCACGGCCGGAATATATTACGGGTCGGATCAATACATCTGGGGTCGCGAGTTCCTCTCCCTCGAACCGGAAGCGCCCCGTGAGCTCGAGATTGAAAAACACTGGTACCATTGGAATCTCTGGGGCCGCCTGAGTTACGACCCGACCCTCGGAGATGAAACCTTCGTCAACCTCATCGCCGAGCGCTTTCCCCGGGTCGACGCCGGTGTGCTCTTTGCGACCTGGCAGAACGCCTCCATGACCTACCCGCTGGTCACCGGATTCCACTGGGGCGCCCTCGATTTTCAATGGTACATTGAGGGCTGTCAGAGTCAGCCCGGCCCGGCCCGGACGCCGACCGGATTCCACGATGTCAACCGATTCATCAGTCTCCCGCCCCACCCCGGGACCGACAATGTTTCCATCCCGGACTACGTGAGTGCCCGGGTGGCCGGTTTGCGACCGCCCGGGACCACCCCGCCCGAGGTGGTGGCCGAACTGCATGAGCGTTCCGAAGCCGCCCTGGCCGGGGCAGCCACCATCGACGCGCACGGCAACCGCGACCTGCGGCGAACCCTCGAGGACATCCGGTGCATGGCGTATCTGGGGAAATACTACGCTCACAAAATCGCCGGCGCGACCGAGCTGGCCCTCCTGCGGGAAACCCTCCTGCCCGTGCACCGCGACAAGGTGGCGACCGAGCTCAACCGGGCCGCCCATTACTGGCGGCTCTACACCTCAAACGCGGCGGCCCTCTACCGCAATCCGCTCTGGACGAACCGGGTCGGCTACGTCGACTGGCGAAAGAACTACCTGAGCGTCCTCTACGACCTGACCATCGCCGGAGCAGAGGTGGCGGTTCCTTCGATCGAGCCCACTCCCGGGGGCATCCTTCTCGAGGCCGAAGATGCGGTTTCCAATGCCGGCACCGGCAGTGACAATCCCGGATTCACCGGTGCGGGTTACCTCGATTTCGCCGGCGCAGAGGGAACCCGCCAAGTGACCTGGAGCTGGGAGGCGCCCCACAGCGGCACCTACATTCTTGAGTTGCGCTACGCCCAGAGATGGGGCGGAAGTCATATGCCGGCCGGCCTGACCGTCAACGGAGAACCAGTCGATGATCTCATCATGTGGCTGACCGGCGGGCCCGAAACCTGGGTCTGGGACCGGGCCACCGTTCAGTTGCGCGAAGGACTCAACACCATCACCCTGACGCCGCCCGGCGCACCCCTCATCGACCACCTCAATATCGTCGACACCGGATACTGAAGAGAATGGGGGTGGACGCGTCGAAGTGGTGAAGGTGGGGACTAGAAGGACGGCCCGGCGGTCCGTCCCTACCCACTGGACACCCGGGCAGGGCGCGACCCCGGGGGAGCTACATTTTACTACGTAGCATACTACGGTTTGTTTTCGCCTGAAAAACCAACCGTAGTCTGCTACGTATTGTTTGCCGTGGTCACCCAGCGGATGATCTCGGCGGCCGGGACGGCCCCGGAGTGGCGGGCCAGCTCCCGTCCCTGGCGGAAGAGGACCATGGTGGGGATGCTGCGGATGGCGAGACGGGCGCCGATCATCCGGTGATCCTCGGTGTTCAGCCGGGCGGTCCGGATGCGGGGTTCGAGTGAGGCCGTGGCCCGCTCGAACTCGGGCGCCATCGTCCGGCAGGGCCCGCACCACGGCGCCCAGAAATCGACCACCACCGGAAGATCGCCGCCGGTGACCCGGTCGAAGGTCTCCGCATTCAGTTCGATCGGTTTTCCGGAAAACACCGGCCGGCCACACCGCCCGCATTTCGGTCCCTCGGAAAGACGGGTTTCCGGGATTCGATTGCCCGTGCCGCAATGGGCACAGGAAGTGACGACTGCCGTCGATGTCGGGTGAGGCATCTCAGGAAGCGGCCTCCTCAGCCGGCTGCAATTGCATGATCAGTTCGTCTCCGGCCTGGTCAAAGGCCACGGTCGAGTCCTCAAGGATGTCGCCGGCGATGAGGGCGCGGGCGAGGCGATTCTCCACCTGCTTCTGCAGGAAGCGCTTGAGCGGCCGCGCCCCGTAGACCGGGTCGTAGCCGCGTTCACCCACCCAGGTCCGAGCCTTGTCGGTCAATTCGACCGCGATCCGGCGATCCGCCAGACGCCTGTTGAGATCGGCCACGAGCAGGTCGACGATCCGGGTGATCTCCTCCAGCGTGAGCGGTTTGAAGAGGACCGTGTCATCGATCCGGTTGAGGAATTCCGGGCGGAAGCCGCGACGCAGCTCGGTCATGACGGATTCGCGCACCGATTCCGGGATTTCGCTTCCGGTCACCCCCTCCTGAAGGAAGCGGCTCCCGATGTTCGAGGTCATGATGATGACGGTGTTCTTGAAATCGACGACGTGGCCCTGGGAATCGGTGATGCGGCCGTCGTCCATCACCTGTAGCAGGACGTTGAAGACATCGGGATGGGCCTTCTCGATCTCGTCGAAGAGGATGACACTGTAGGGCTTCCGGCGAACCGCCTCGGTCAGCTGGCCGCCCTCGTCGAATCCGATGTAGCCGGGAGGCGCCCCGATCAGGCGCGAGACCGAGTGCTTTTCCATGTACTCCGACATGTCGATGCGCACCATGTTGGCCTCACTGTCGAAGAGGGATTCGGCCAGGGTCTTGGCCAGCTCGGTCTTGCCCACCCCGGTCGGTCCGAGGAAGAGGAAGGAACCGATGGGTCGACGGGGGTCCTTGATCCCGGCCCGCGCCCGCAGGATGGCCTCGGCCACCACGTCGACGGCTTCATCCTGACCGACGACGCGCTCATGGAGCACCGTGGCCAGGTGGAGGAGTTTTTCCTTCTCGCCCTCGAGCAGCCGCACCACGGGGATCCCTGTCCATTTGCCCACGATCTCCGCGATTTCGTCGGCGGAAACCTCCTCCTTGAGCATGGTGGCGCCATCAGCCGCCGACTCCATCGCTTTGAGTCGGGCCTGGAGGTCGGGGATGCGGCCATGGCGGATTTCCGCGGCCTTGTTGAGATCGTAGTTGCGCTCGGCCGTCTCGAGGTCGCGGCGGGCGGTCTCGAGGTCCTCGCGGACCTTCTGCACCTCGCCGATCGAACCCTTTTCCTTCTCCCACTGGTGACGCATCACGTCCACCTTGGAACGGAGATCGGCCAGTTCCCGGTTCAACTCCTCGAGACGCTGGCGGCTGGCTTCGTCCTTTTCCTTCTTCAGGGCGGCCTGCTCTATCTCCAGCTGCATCTGGCGCCGGGCCATTTCATCGAGCTCCTGCGGCATGCTGTCCATCTCGGTCCGGATCATGGCGCAGGCTTCGTCGACCAGGTCGATCGCCTTGTCCGGCAGGAAGCGATCGGAGATATAGCGGTGGGAGAGGACCGCGGCCGTGACCAGGGCATTATCCTGGATGTGGACCCCGTGGTGGACCTCGAAGCGCTCGCGAAGACCGCGCAGGATGGAAATGGTGTCCTCCACCGAGGGCTGGTCGACCGTGATGGGCTGGAAACGCCGTTCGAGAGCGGCGTCCTTCTCGATGTACTTGCGGTATTCGTCAAGTGTGGTCGCGCCGATGCAGCGCAGCTCACCCCGGGCCAGCATGGGCTTGAGCATATTGCCGGCATCGACCGCGCCCTCGGCCTTGCCGGCGCCGACGATGGTGTGCAGTTCATCGATGAAGAGGATGACCCGGCCCTCACTGCTCTTGACCTCCTGAAGCACCGCCTTGAGCCGCTCTTCAAACTCCCCGCGATACTTGGCGCCGGCGAGGAGCGAACCCATATCGAGTGAAAAGACCGTCTTCTCTTTCAGGCCTTCCGGCACGTCGCCGCGCAGGATGCGCTGGGCCAGGCCCTCCACGATGGCGGTCTTGCCGACACCGGGATCGCCGATCAGCACCGGATTGTTCTTTGTCTTGCGGGAGAGGATACGGATGATCCGTCGGATCTCGGCGTCGCGACCGATGACGGGGTCCAGCTTGCCCCGCCTGGCCTGCTCGACCAGGTCGATCCCGTATTTCTCCAGGGCCTGGAAGGTATCCTCGGGATGCGGGGTGGTGACCCGCTGATTGCCCCGAACCTGCCGCATGGCCTCGAGAAAGGTTTTCTCATCCAGGTTGAAACTCTGGAAGAAGCGTTGGTATTCGGGACCACCTCCGGCTTTCATCAGCCCGAGAAAGAGGTGCTCGACGCTGATGAACTCGTCCTTCAATTGACCGGCGATTTCCTCCGCCCGGTTGAAGATGTCCTGGACGAGCTGGGTGATATAGACCTGCCCGGCGGCGGCGCGGCCCTTGACCGCGGGCAGGCGGTCCAACTGCCGATCGACGGCCAACTGGACGGCACTGGGCTGGACACCCATCTTCTCGAGGATGGCGGGCACGATGCCCTTCTCCTGGGTGAGGAGTGCATGCAGGAGGTGCCAGCCGTCCACCTGTTGGTGGTCGCGACGTCGCGCCTCGTTCTGGGCCTCCTGCACACTGCGTGAGGCCATCTCGGTAAACTTGTTGAAATCAATATTCATCGCTCAAAATTGTCGTCTGTCCTATGTTTTCCCGGCGGTTTCATCCGCGCGGGTTGAAGGCCGACGCCGCGGCCAGCTTTTCCCACTGCTCTCTTTCCTTCGTACCAACGGTTTCCGGGACGCGGACGTGCAGGAGCACATGGAGATCACCACGGCCACCTTCCCGATTGGGCAGTCCCCGGCCCGGCAGACGGAGTTGCCGGCCGGCCTGCGAACCCGGCCTGATGGTCAGGTTCACCCGGCCATCAAGCGTATCCAGACTGATCTTTGTTCCGAGCACCGCCTCCCAGGGAGCCAGATCGAGGTCGCAGATCAACCGGTCGCCCTCGACCCGGAAATCCGGGTGCAGGGCGAGTCGCACATTGAGGAAAAGATCGCCGGCCGCGCCGCCGGCTGAACCGGCTCCGCCCTGCCCGGCCAAACGGATGCGCTGACCCTCCCGGACGCCCTTCGGGATTCTGACCTGAAAAGTCTGGGTCTGCTCCGAGCCGGTCGTCGGATCGACCTTGCGCAGACTGATCTGCCGGGTGGAGCCATTGAGGACCTCTTCCAGCGTGACCATGATCTCAGCCTCCACATCATGACCACGGGCCGGATGCTCGAACCCGCCCGAACGCCGGCCCGCGCCACGGCTCTGTCTCCGTCCAAACGGACTTCCACCCATCCCGAAGAACTGCTCGAAGAAGTCGCTGTAGCCGGTGCCTCCGAAATGGAACTCGAAATCGTCCGCCTCCCCTGCTGGACCACCATTGAACCCGTCTGGCCGGGGACCGCTCCAAGACCGGCGGTACTGAGCCCGCCGTTGCGGCTGGTCCCAATCCGCACCCAAGGTGTCGTACTTCCGGCGTTTCTCCGGATCCTTCAGGACTTCATAGGCTTCGTTGATTTCCTTGAAACGCGACTCAGCGGCGGCCTTGCCTTCAGACTGGACCTTGTCGGGATGGTGCTTGCGGGCAAGATCCCGAAAAGCCTTCTTGATGGCATCGGACGAGGCGTCCTTGGCGACACCGAGTGTCTGGTAGTAATCCTTGAACTTGATGCTCATAAGAAGCGCCTGGCGATAATCTAGCCCACCTTCACCGATCCTCAATGAAAAGCCGGGCAGGATTGACCCTGCCCGGCTCGAATCAGACCTGATCGCTCAGACTGTAAGGGTGACGGTCCGGTCAATCGATTGAAATCACCCGGGGTTTTGCGGCCTCGGCGATCGGGAGGCGCACCTTGAGAATCCCCTCCTCCGAAGTGGCCACGATCGCATCCTCATCCACTTCCACATTCAGTCGAAGCTGGAGACGGAAGGCGTGGTTGGTCAGCTCCCGATGGAGCGGACGCCAGGTTTCCGGAAGTTCATGGACCGGCTGTCCCTCGACGGTCAGCGTCCCCTTTTCGACCGTCACGGTGGCACCCTTGCGGTTGACCCCCGGCATGAAGACGAGGACATCGTATCCGTTCTTGTCGGAATTGACCTCGTAGTGAGGGCGGCGGTAGCGCTGAGGCTGGACTTGGCCGACGGCGGTTTCCGGCTTCTTCTGCAATTCTGTCTTCATATTGAATAGACCTTTCATGTTTCGGATTAGCTGATGGTGATCGCCCGCGGCTTGTGGGCCTCGGTCTTTGGCAGGGTCACGGTGAGGATTCCATCCTCGAGCCGGGCCTTGACCTTATCCGAGTTCACATCATCGCCGACGCTGATCGAACGAGAGAAGGAACTGACACTCTCCTGCTCACCCGACTTGGTCTTGCGCTCACCGGAGAAAGTGAGGACCGCATTGTCGAGCTCCAGTTTGATGTCGCTCTTCTTCACGCCCGGCAGTTCAGCACGGACTACATAGTTTTCACCGTCATCGTAGAGATCGACCGGGATTTCCGAGGCGCCAGGAACGCCGAAGAACTCATCCGACCAGCCCGGCCAACGGCCGAGACCGGAAAAGGCACGGCTGATCATCCGATCAAACTCGCTGAGACTTTCATTTGGGTATTCGTATCGTATAAGGGTCATTGTTGTTTCCTCCTTGGTTAGGTTTGCCTTTACAATTGCAGAAAGGGTGCCGACAGCTTGAAAACCTTAACAGATTGGTAATCAACGTTTCATGGTTACGGATTGATTTCTGGATGCGTCAATATGACGCACAAACAGACCCGAAATCGAGCCATCACGTCCTGGCCCCGTCGGCTGCGCCTTATTGGCGCTATCCGATCCACGGGAGGGTTCACGACCGTCAATCCGACTGGGTCTGGCGGGCGCAGCATCGGTCAAGGTCGGCAACGTGCTGTCCGATGTGCCGATGCTTCCGGGGGCCCGACCGTGAAAAAACCGGTAAACGAGGGCCGTAACCCCTACGGATTCAGAGAGTATTTCCGTTTATAGAAGCGACCCGATCACCCGAGCGGGTCAGTCAAAGAAATGTCTATTCATCGTCAGTTCTCAGCCGCTTTCGTCACCCCCGACCGGACCGATCCACCGGCCGGGCTAGAGCCATGAAATTCCTGACCGCCGGCCTGATGCATGTGACGACCGGGCTGGAAACCGCCCGCTTTGCCCGCCGTTTGAGCGATCCAGCCGCCGGAGTCCGGCATCAGGAAAAGGTGCTCCGGCAATTGATCACCGGTCTGGCCAAAACCCGCTACGGAATCGAACATGGGGTGGAGGCCGGGATGGACGACCAGAGTTTTCGTCGCAATGTCCCTCTGGCCACGGCACAATCGATCCAGCCTTATGTCGATGCCGTCATCGGAGGCGCCCCCGATGAGCTTTGGCCGGGCCGCTGCCGACACTTTGTCCGGACCAACGGAGGCACCGCCGGCCCCCCCCGGCAGTTGCCCCTGAACGATTCGATCCTCGAACACTATCACGAAGCGGCTTACCAGATCGCCCTCATGCACACGGCGGGCACCGGACACGCGGGAGTCTTTCACGGCCGGCATGTCTATCTTGCAGAGACGGCATCCCTCAGGACCGGACAGGCCGACCTGCCCGGGATCCTGACCGAGACCATGCCGCGATGGACGGAAAAGTTCCTTTTTGTGCCCGGCCAGGAAACCGCGTCGATTGTCGACCGGGATGCACGAATTCAGAAGACGGCCGAGGAGGCCCTCTCCCAGGACATCACACTGTTGGCGGGTTCACCCCGAACCCTCATCCGATTCACCGAGGCCGTCCTCGCACAGACTGCAGCCGCCGGCCGACCGATCCGGACCCTGACCGACGCCTGGCCCAATCTCGAATGCGTCATCCACGGGGGACACTCTGTCATCCCCTATCTCGAGGCCTTGACCCAGCGAATCGGACGGAGGGTGGTCATGAGCGAGGTCTTCGCCACGACTGAAGCCTTTGTCGCCGTCCAGGACGGCAAACCCGACGGTGCCTTGCGCCTGCTCGATGATACCGGCGTCTACTTCGAGTTCCTCCCCCTCCACGCCAAACCGGAGGACCAGAAACAGGCCCTTCCCGTTTCCGCGATCCGGGCCGAGGTTGACTATGAGCTGGTGGTCACAACCCCGGCCGGACTCTGCCGCTACCGCACTGATGAGATCGTCCGGTTTGTGTCGGCCAAGCCCCCGCGATTGATCTACCGCGGCCGACGTTCACCGGCCCTGCAACTTGGAAATACCCTGCTGATGGATCGGGATCTCAATGATATCATGGCCAAGATCTGCCGCCGGCACAACTGGGTTCCCGAAGGCTTTCATGTCAACCCACTGCATACGGAGTCCGGCGATTGCCATGAATGGTGGGTTGAGCTGAAGCCACCCTGCCGGGAAACGCCCATTTCCAAGATCATCGAAGAAGAGCTCGATGATGGATTGAGAACGACCTGCCACGCCTACCTCGAACAACGGGAAAGCGGAGCCCTGCATCCCCCCATCGTACGTTTGATCACTCCGGGCGTATTCGAGCTCTGCCGCAAGGAGATCGGCCGCCAGAACGGAGAACACTCCTTTCCCGTTGCCCGATCGGATCGGCAGGTGGCCGAGCAGTTGATGCAGTATGCCGGGGTTCAGGCAGACTGAACAGAATCACGCAGGTCGGATCAAATTTGTGCTGACCGGACTGTTTTCAAGAAACGGATGGAGACCGGTTGCGCAACAAACCGCGCCGTTGCGTTACGAAACGGTGGCGGTGATTCGGCCGTCATGGAATTGGCACGCCGCCTGCTATCTCCAACACAGTTTTGGTTTCCCTGCTGCGGCAGGGTTTGGGGTAACATGGAAGTCCCTTAAGTGGGACTGAGAAAACAATGGGGCCGGCGATTAGGGGTTTTCGCCGGCCCCTTCTCCATCGTGCCGAACCGACGTTCCTTCTTTCCGAACTGGTCAACGACCTGATCCGATCATAGGTTCTCCGCAATGTGTGTTGGAACCTTGGGTCATCGTCCAGCCTGGAAGGCCCGGATCCGCCTTTGTGAGAAGCTCGGCCCGTGAGCCAATTCAGCCTGACAGACCTGATCATCGTCCTCTTCCTCTCGCTGGTCGTCGGTTACTTCCTGATCTCCCTGCTGATTCCGGAGCGGATCTGGAAGAACCTGCGCAAGCGAAACAGGAGTCATTCGCGCGGAGGTCAGGACCACCGGGAACCCGCCCCGCCCGGGTCCCGCCCCTCCTCCAACCGGACATCCACCCTGACCATGGATCATCCCGATCGAACACCGACCGAAAGGGAGTATGCCCGGATTCTTGGACTTTCCGGCCGGGTCACCCTCTACCAGATCAAACTCGCCTACCGACACGAGATGGCCAAGTACCACCCGGACAAGGTGAACCACCTCGCGCCGGAGTTCCAGGAGCTGGCCCGGGAACGCACCCGCCTGATTCGCTCCGCCTACGAGTATTTCCGCAGTCGATACGGAAAGTGAGCGCAGAGTCGGTAACTGCCGCCCAAGCCGCCGTCACGGAAACAAGACGGACTAAAGAAACAGCCCGGTCCCTCTGAGGGCATAGCGGACGACGTCGCGGGGGTCGGCGATCGTATCGGGGAAATCGAATCGGTAAGGTTCCGAACGCCGCCTCCTGTCGGCGCCGGAAAAAACCGAATCATCATCCGACACGTAGACCCAGGCCAGCCACTCGTCAAGAAGCTCAAAGGCCCGCCGGCGCGCCTCGATCACCAGCGAATCGGCACCGGGGACATCGGGTCGGGATTGGGCTGCCGGGCCGTCATCCGGATCCGCGGACGAGAAGTCGAAGAATCCTTCGACCGGCCGGGTCGGTGCGGCACCGGCACCGGGTTTTTTCCAGACACCGGTGGTCGGCGAATCCCGGCCAACCTTCCCACCCGGTTCTGACTGATTCCGAACGGAGAATGACCGATTGCCCAATGGACCCGGGATTCCTCCACCGGGCCCTTCCGTTCCGTGATCTCCCATAGGATCCATCCAGTTTCGACCCGAGCCGGGGCAGGAACAAGCCTCAGGCGAGAGGGATCCGGTTTTTCGGAAAATCCCCTAAGAGGAATCGGCCGATATGCCCCGTTCGAGGCGATCAGAGGTCAAGTCCCAGACCGATGGTCATCCTGAAATCGTCCTGCTGCGGAACAACCCCGTTGTCGCCTGCCACCGGATTCTGCACCCGGTCCCAGATGAACGAGATATCCAGGTCCAGTTTGCTGGTCAACTCGGTCTCGAAGGTGGTGATGAAGTGGGTATTGAGGCCTCCTGAATCCTTGTCGCCAATCGTCAGCTGCAATTCGCTGATAAGGTCGACCCAAGACGTCAGTTCAGTGTCATACTTTGACGACACCGTCCCGGTGAATGTCTTCCGGGTGGACTCCGCTCCGGGTTCGACGGAGAGGTAGTTGATGATCTGATAGCCAGGGCCCCCCGTGATATTCCACTCGGTCTTCTTGTTGTCGATCAGGTTGTATCCGAGTTGGGCACCCAGGGTGTAACGACTGTTGATGTTCTGAAAGGTGTCGCGGAAATACTCGAGATTGACTGGTCGGACGAAGAAACGGCGGGAGTAGAAATAGTCAAAGTAACTGGTCACCCGATGATTGTTGGCCGTATCAATCGTGTCGGACCGATTGATCGTTCCCAGGTAATCCAACGCCAAACGCGTCTTCGCGGTTCTTCGCTGTATACTCCATTTGGTATTGTAATCGACCTGGGAGGCATTGCCTTCGCGAATGTTCAATCCGAGCGACACTTTTGCCTTCCAGTAGTTGATCTCCTTCGGCTCGCCCGCCGCGATTGAGACAACCAGGTCGCGATCCACCACCACTTCCTCCCGGCCGCGGACGGTGAGCTTCGAACCGGTGAGCGAGAGTGTACCGATCGCGGGCTCCTCTTTGTCGACATTGACCTGGTGGTAGCGCTTGGTCCGGATCTGCTTGATATCCTTCCAATCCAGGCTGAGCACCTTGAGCTTCTTGCTGTCGAACTCCAGGGTCTTGTTGTAAAGGCCGATGATCTCTCCCTTGAGCCATTCATCCGAAGACAGCTGGATCCAGTCGTAACCATCGGAAGGGGGCGTCCACTCCGAGTTCACCGAGGGGTTGTCGCCGGCAATCGGTTCCTCGCCCGCTGCCGTCATCCAGAGAGGGCTGAAGAAAAGGACGCCCGCGAGGCAACCCACCCTGAATGCGTGGTCCAGAAGCCATCGACCCGAAAAGGATTTCTGTCTTTTTCGCTCAGTCGAGCTCATCGCAACAAGGCTGACGGCTTCACCCGATGGTTGTTCATCGGGGAACAGAGAATCAATCGGGACTAAGGGGTCAACCGGGTATTTTCAGGCAAAACTGACCCGGGGCGGCCCGACCGGCTCGCGCTCCATATGAAGCCGGGCCAACCGGAGAAGCAGGTTCCCGCGCAGGGATCGGAAGGCCCCGTCATCCCAGAGATTGTGGTATTGATCGGGATCGGCCTGCAGATCGTAGAGTTCCCCGGCTTCCGTATGCCGATAGACGACAAGCTTGTAGCGTTCGGTGATCAGGGTGTGCTGGTTGAGGGTCCATTGGGTCGCCCGCATCTCGACAAGAACCGCATCCTGCACCGTATCGGTTTCGCCGCGTAGCAGCGGAGTCAGGTCGACGCCCTGCCATTCCTGGGGCGGATTCAAACCGGCGAGGGAGAGGAACGTCCTCGGCAGATCGACGAGATTGGCCAGGGACGGGACGGTCCCCCGGCTCTTGATCCGGCCCGGGCCCCAGACAAGGAGGGGCACCCGCTGGCAGTCCTCGAATGCGGCCAACCCCTTGCCCCAGAGCCCGTGATGTCCGTGCATTTCTCCGTGATCCGAGGTCCAGACGATGATCGTGTTGTCGATCTGTCCAGTTTGCTCCAGAGTGCGGATGAGGGATCCAAGCCGATCGTCCAGAAAGGCCACCATCCCGAGTGTGGCCTGCATCGCTTCCCGCTTCCGGGCATCCTTCTCCGGCTCACCGAAGCAGGAGGGAACCGTCGCCTCCTCCCGCACCGCGCCTCCGAGGGTCTTCGGTGCCCCCACCCCATCGTTGAGCCTGCCGAAATCCTTCTCCCGACACATCCGGTAGACCTCGGGCTTATCCTCGAATTCGCCCTCCCGATACCCTTCCGGCAGTTCCATCTGGTCGGACCGGACCCGGCTGTACCAGGGTTCCGGACAGAGGTGGGGTTCATGGGGATCCTGAAAGCTCGCCCAGCAGAACCACGGCCGGCTCGCATCCTGCGATTCGATATACCGTCGCGTCAGCCCGGCCACCCACTCCGTATCATGGAACTCGGGCGGGATATTCCAGCTGCCGCAGGCCTGATGGTCGTAGCCCCCCCGCATCTGGGGGAACCATTGCCGGTAGTCGACGCCCGCTTCCTCGAGAAACGTCCGGTAGTGCATGGCCGGGATATTGTTGGTCGTGTGGCCGGTGCTTCCCTCGAAGGTCTCGAACCCGAGGTAGGGGCCTCGCCAGTTGCGGAAGAAGCCGGGATCCGGTTCCTCTCCTCCGGCCATCTGTCGGGCTTCATCGGCCCGCCTCACGAAATGGGTCTTCCCGAAAAGAGCAGTCGCATAGCCGGCCTTCCCGAGAACCTCGGGGAGGGTCGGACCCGGAAAAGGATCGGGTGTCACTCCGATGGTGTAGGCAAGGTGAGAGGACGGATAACGCCCGGTCAGCAGGGAGACCCGGGTTGGCGTGCAGACCGGCGACGGACAATAGGCGCGGTCGAAATGGACCCCCTCCCGACCCAGACGATCGAGATGCGGCGTGTCGATCGCGCGGAGTCCCTTCAATCCGAGATGGTCGAAGCGCTGCTGGTCGGTCGTGATGAAGAGGATGTTAGGACGGGACATGGCGAGATTGAATCCGGGCAAATCAAACGCGGGGTAAAGCCTCCCCTGCCGGATGGATTCTGAAAACGTTCGACTTGACCGATGGCATCAGGCGGGGCGAACCCTCAGGTCCGCAAATACGGGATGGTCAGGGGCCCTTCCGGCAGGATGGCGACCGGCGCATTGCGACCGATTCGATCCAGCTCCACATCGAGGGCCGCCCGCAAATCGGTCACCGGTTCGAGAAAAGCGCGTCGGACCTCGGCCGGATTCAGTTCACTGAAGAGGCTGACCCGGGTCCGCAGGACAATCAGCGCCAGAAGTTGGACCTGCCAGCGATCGACCTCGGAAAAGCCCGGTCGGCTGATCGCGGCCAGCGCCTCGGAGGCGCTGGTGAAACGAAAGAGCATCTCCCGGAACCGTCCGTGCGACGGGAAGCCGTCATTGCACCGCGCGGCGGTCAGGATGAGACCGCCATCGGCCGTGATCTGCGAGGCGGCCGACATCCCCTTGACCGTCTGATAGAGATTCAGGTCAAGCGGGTACCCGCTGTTGGTCGTGATGACGATCGGAAACGGCTCGTCCACCCCGGTCATGACGGTCTCGCGGACAAAGGCGCAGCCGGCCTCGTGCGCCTCGATCACATCGCCGCAGAAGAACCGGGTGATCTCCTTCCTGATGTTGAGGGTGACGTTGAGCAGGAAATCGACCGGCAGGAGACTTCCGGCCGCCCGCAGGTGGGCCTGGGTCGGATTCCCCTCGAGCCGTCCCCAGGTGCTCCGGGGATCCCCGATATTGGGCACGCTGTGGTACTGCATGATCCCCTCCAGTCCGGCCACCCCGGGGAAGCAGCCCTTGTAGCCCCCGGAAAATCCAGCCATGAAGTGCGGCTCGATGAAGCCGAGCAGGATGCGCCGGTCGGCCTCTGCGTATTCGCGATTGTAGGACACCGGGTAGCCGAAGGAAGACGTGCCCACCTCGACCAACCCCTCCCGGTTGACCGCATCGTGGTTGACGATCCGGTAGCGGTCGACCACCGCATCACCGACCATCCGACGCAGTTCGGCCTCCGTGTTTCCCCGATGGGTTCCCGTGCCGATGATAATCGTGATGTTCGCGTCGGGGACATGCGCAAGTTCGCCAAAGAGCCAGGGCAGCAACCGGTCGCTCGGCAGCGCCCGGGTGATGTCCGGGATGGCCACGGCCACCGTTTCGCCCGACCCGATGCGGTCGCGCAAGGGCGCCCCGCCGATCGGATGCCGGGCCGCCTCACGAAACGCCGCCCCCTCGTCGGCCAGGCCGGGAAGAAAGCGGGGCCTCATGATGGTCGCGTTGATCCCGGTCAGGTCGAGATCCAATCCCGTCTCCCCAAATTCCAACCGCACTGATTGAGCCATACCGCCCATCGAAACCCGCTCGATACCCGGAGGCAAACGCGAAGAACGAAGCCCGCGACTTTTCAAAGCCAGGCCAGGAAGACCCACCCGCCTTTCCGGATTACGCTCTGGTTTCCGCTACGATCCGAGTCGGTCCAGCGGACTGCGTACACCCATTCCTGGTCTTTTCGTGACATGGGTGTAGATCATGGTGGTCTCCAACTTGGAATGTCCCAGCAGTTCCTGAACGGTCCGGATGTCGGATCCGTTCTCAAGCAGGTGGGTGGCAAACGAGTGCCGGAGTACGTGCGGAGTGACCCGTTTGTTCAATCCCGCTTCACGCGCGGCATTGGAGACCGCCACCTGAATCCTCCGATCAATGACATGGTGCCTTCGCCTGAGTCCACTGACGGGGTCGATGCTGGTCTCGCGGGAGGGGAAGAGCCACTGCCAGGGCCATTGGGTCCCCGCAGTGGGATACTTTCGTTCCAACCCCTCAGGGAGCCAGACACCGGCCAAGCCTTCCAACCGGTCCTTCTCATACAGTTTTCGCACGGCCCGCATCTGCCACTGAAGCGGTGCAACAAGCCGCTCGGAAAGAACCGTCACCCTGTCCTTGTCACCCTTGCCGGCGTGCACGGTCAACTGACCCCGATCCGGGTCAATGTCCTTGACCCTCAGGCGCAGGGCCTCCATCAGGCGCAGACCAGAGCCATACATGATTTCGACCAGAAGTCGGACGCTCCCATCCATTTCGCTGAACAGTCGGTTGCACTCATCCGGTGTCAGAACGACAGGCATGCGTTTCTTCCGGGCCGCTCTTTGAAATCCAAACTCGCCGAGATCCCGCCCGAGAGCGTCCCGGACGAAGAGGACGATCGCATTGAGCGCCTGCCTCTGGCTTGACTGGCTCGCCCGGCCGGAAACCGCGATCTCGCTGAGGAATCGGCTCACATCTTCGCGATCGATGGTTTCCGGGGCCATGGGGGCCACAAAGTCGACCAGCCGCTTGGCCCATCCCCGGTAGGTCTGCTCAGTGCGCCAGAGATGGCCCTTTTCCCGGCAGACACGAATCAGCTTCTTTTCCCACTCGGTTGCCCCACGGTCCAAGTGCCCGGGCAGCGGAGGGCGCGAACTCTGGGAGGCCGACGGACGGCAGTCTGCCGCAGGCGGGGGTGCGGGGGCAGTAATGGTGGGATGATCCGCTCGAAATCCTTTATTCCGACAACAGGCTGCCTCTTTGAAGAACCACCTGAGAGCGACACAGGTGGCGGACGTATCTCCTTGCATTTTAAAGGCCTCGATATAGATTCGGGCCAGCATGATTGAGGCCGGAGATCTCTGGGTTCGACAGTGCGCCAGGAATCGGAAGATCTCGCGCTCATGGCTCCCCTTGACCCGGCCGTTCAGACCGCTGCGATACAGGTGCTCCCTCCAATCCCCGAAGTGGACCGGCACCTTCCAGGAGTCTCGAATTTCGTTCTCTTCGGACATGGTTCCCGAGTTTCGCATTCTGGGAGTCGGTAAGGCAAGCCCAATGTGAACAAATGTTCACCTTTGTCATTTAGGTAGAACGTAATTTGCTCCAAATGAACAGATTGAACATAACAAACTCGGATCGGCCCGGTCCGATTCAACACACCATCAAAACCCGAAAACCGAATCTCAGTTTCGGTGAATAACACTGTTCGAGGAAAAAAGATATAGTGAGGGGAATAATCCCCAAAGCGTGGATACATAATTGTCCTGCCCGCAGTATCCATTAATGTAATATAGCGATGCCTAAGCTGGCCCAGGCGCTTTCCTGTTTTCTTCCGCAGTTCAAGAGAAGAAACGCCCTGAGCAACCAGCAGTCCAAGGTGTTGGGCAGCATCCTGGCCTGCCGGACCTCAGCTTTGGGAATCGGGCTTCACCGCGTCTGTGACTGCGGCCATGAGCTGATCGCCTATAACAGTTGCCGTGACCGTCATTGTCCGCTGTGCGAGGGCAGGGCGACGCGGCGGTGGCAGGCGACGCAGTGCGCCAATCTGCTGCCTGTGCCCTACCATCATTGCGTATTCACGATTCCAGACGCGCTGGGCACGTTAGCATGCTACAATGAGGAGTTGCTCTACGATCAGTTGTTCAGGTCAGCGCCGGTTGCCTGGCTTCATTCTTCCAGAACGACCGGCGATTCCGCGGGCAAGGCGCTTTCATGGGCATCCTGCACACGTGGGGTCAGCGGCTTCAGTTCCATCCCCATGTCCATTACCTTGTCGCCTGCGCTGCGCTCAGGCGTGACCACACCCTGGCCGTAAGCGACGGTTATCTCTTCGATGTCAAAGCCCTTTCCCGGGTCTTCCGCGGCCGCTACCTGGACGCCATCGAGCAATTGCTCCAGCAGAGCCGGCTGACCTTCCCGCCGGGTTGGTCCAGGCGAAGCGTCTGCGCCAGCCTGCAGCAGGCCTCACGGCGCAACTGGTGCGTCTACACCAAGCGGCCCGTCTGCGACCCGGCCAAGCTGGTCGAGTATATCGGTCGTTACGCCCGTAAGGTTGCGGTATCCGAGAGTCGCATAGATTCATTTGATTCCTCCTCAATCACCTACCGTTGGAAGGACTACCGTGACGGCCTCTACCAAACGCGCCGTGGTCAGCGCCTCTTCTTTCGTCAGGCTTTTCGTCCAGCACATCCTTCCCTTCGGCTTCAAGCGCATCCGCTACTTCGGATTCTGGCGCCCAGGCGGGCTCAAGCGCGCACGTGAAGCCATGGCGATGCACGCGGTGAAAAGATGCGTCGCTGCGTGGAGACTCTGCTTGCTGCCGCCGAGCAATTGATTCTCAGCGTCGGTGAACCCATCTGGCATTGCCCCCGGTGTGGCCAACTCCTCCAGCGCCTCGACCTTGCCCCTTTGCCTGCCCCAAACACTTCATGATTGCCTCCCTGAACCGTCCTAAGTTCGCGCTCCGGTTGACCCGATGGATCAGCCGACACCCCCTTTGTTGTCCCAATCCAAAATCCAGCCAAATCCGCCCAGTCCAGACTCGTCAATTCACCGAGAAACCTCTAGATTCAACCGATGATGCCTCGCACTTTATGCCTTCTGTATTCAACCCACTCATCAGAGAATGAGGTCAAATGCGTGCAAACCCCATATCCCTCAACCAGCTCGAACCAGCCGTTGGAGCGGACACGCTTCGCGCGCCGCTCAACTTAGACGTTATGAAAGCGATCCGAATAGCGGTGAGTCTTCTCGTTCTCGTGTCATTCATGCGACCGATCGTTAAGTCCGGGATCTCGGTCTTGGGTGGAGGATTCCCGACCATGTTGCCAGCGAATCTTGTATTTGGCTTAATCGGTTTGGGTACCGCTCTCCTGATTCTCCCTGGTTTGAGGAGGATCTGGAAGAACGCCTCTGTTCTTCTTGTGGCGATCGGATTCGTAGGTACTGCAGCGGGTATCGTTTACGAGACCCATCGGATCGAGAATCTCGCCGGTGCTATTCGAGAAACCGGAGGGCTGGGCTACGTTGGCTCAGAAGAGGTTGGCTACTGGATCACAGATGAGCCGACACTTGACAGGATAGCTGGTATTCTGGAGGACGGCGAAAGCCGGATCGAATGGAGGGGTAGTAGTTGGTTCTGGATCAACGGGGGCAAAGCCTGCGCCTGTCACGACGGTAAGTCGATACGATTTCGGGATGGACGAGGAGCAGTTACCTTGAAGCACGATTGCTTTCAGATTCTTGGCTTTGTCCAGATTCGGAACTCCAATTCGAACGAGTTTGTTCGGGCTCTGGAAGATGCCTTGTATGACCTAGGATTTTGGGAAGCCATGGGGGTAACCCAGATTGATCATCGGAAAGGAAACCATCATAACCAGGCGAGTGAGGTAACGGCTTTCAGCCGCACCTCCTCTTGAACGATATGCAGAAAAAATGACACGATTCTTTTCAATATTCAGCCTGGTTTTCGGTTCGACCTTTCTGTCTGCATCTGAGCCAACCTTCCATGGAAGCCTTTCTGAGGTTTGCCGCATCACCTATCACGGGAACACCCAAGCAGGCGAAATGGATGAATATCTCGCTGTCTGCATATTGCTAGACGAGCATAGAGGTAGCGATACTTCGCTTTACGTCGTCACCGCATACGAAAGAGAGTACCCACCCCATATAAGACGAATTATTCGGCAAGCACACTCACCCGCGATTGAAGAAAAGGATGGAAAGATATCGATCCTATACACAAGTGGCGCAAACACGACATGCGTAGACACTTACACTCTTGCAAGCGGAGAGCCTGAATTTATTTCGACCGAAACCATTTCATGGAATGATCAAGGTGTTTTCCGAACAAGTGAGTCATTCGAAAACTACGTCGATCTAATCAATAAAAGAAAAAAGCATATCCAGTCGTCCCATACAACTCCGGCCAGCGCTCCGCGCTAGCCTACGCATATGGACTTCACGTTCGAGGAAAAAATAGATATAGTGAGGGGAATAATCCCCAAAGCGTGGATACATAATTGTCCTGCCCGCAGTATCCATTAATGTAATATAGCGATGCCTAAGCTGGCCCAGGCGCTTTCCTGTTTTCTTCCGCAGTTCAAGAGAAGAAACGCCCTGAGCAACCAGCAGTCCAAGGTGTTGGGCAGCATCCTGGCCTGCCGGACCTCAGCTTTGGGAATCGGGCTTCACCGCGTCTGTGACTGCGGCCATGAGCTGATCGCCTATAACAGTTGCCGTGACCGTCATTGTCCGCTGTGCGAGGGCAGGGCGACGCGGCGGTGGCAGGCGACGCAGTGCGCCAATCTGCTGCCTGTGCCCTACCATCATTGCGTATTCACGATTCCAGACGCGCTGGGCACGTTAGTACGCTACAATGAGGAGTTGCTCTACGATCAGTTGTTCAAGGTCAGCGCCGGTTGCCTGGCTTCATTCTTCCAGAACGACCGGCGATTCCGCGGGCAAGGCGCTTTCATGGGCATCCTGCACACGTGGGGTCAGCGGCTTCAGTTCCATCCCCATGTCCATTACCTTGTCGCCTGCGCTGCGCTCAGGCGTGACCACACCCTGGCCGTAAGCGACGGTTATCTCTTCGATGTCAAAGCCCTTTCCCGGGTCTTCCGCGGCCGCTACCTGGACGCCATCGAGCAATTGCTCCAGCAGAGCCGGCTGACCTTCCCGCCGGGTTGGTCCAGGCGAAGCGTCTGCGCCAGCCTGCAGCAGGCCTCACGGCGCAACTGGTGCGTCTACACCAAGCGGCCCGTCTGCGACCCGGCCAAGCTGGTCGAGTATATCGGTCGTTACGCCCGTAAGGTTGCGGTATCCGAGAGTCGCATAGATTCATTTGATTCCTCCTCAATCACCTACCGTTGGAAGGACTACCGTGACGGCCTCACCAAACGCGCCGTGGTCAGCGCCTCTTCTTTCGTCAGGCTTTTCGTCCAGCACATCCTTCCCTTCGGCTTCAAGCGCATCCGCTACTTCGGATTCTGGCGCCCAGGCGGGCTCAAGCGCGCACGTGAAGCCATGGCAGTACGCGGTGAAAAGATGCGTCGCTGCGTGGAGACTCTGCTTGCTGCCGCCGAGCAATTGATTCTCAGCGTCGGTGAACCCATCTGGCATTGCCCCCGGTGTGGCCAACTCCTCCAGCGCCTCGACCTTGCCCCTTTGCCTGCCCCAAACACTTCATGATTGCCTCCCTGAACCGTCCTAAGTTCGCGCTCCGGTTGACCCGATGGATCAGCCGACACCCCCTTTGTTGTCCCAATCCAAAATCCAGCCAAATCCGCCCAGTCCAGACTCGTCAATTCACCGAGAAACCTCTAGATTCAACCGATGATGCCTCGCACTTTATGCCTTCTGTATTCAACCCACTCATCAGAGAATGAGGTCAAATGCGTGCAAACCCCATATCC